>DMPG01000027.1:0-1771 GCA_003456055.1 Bacteroidota bacterium
AACGAACAATATATGCAGGTTGGCGGATTAAATATTGAGATGGGGAGATTTTTTTCTGCGGCCGAGTCCAATGGAGATCGTCCTGTAACGGTATTGGGGTACACTGTTGCTGAAAAATTATTTCCAAAGGAGACGCCGCTTGGTAAGTACGTGAAACTTGGGGCTCATACCTTTCGCGTTATCGGTGTCGTTGCAAAGCAGGGAAGTTTTTTGGGAATGAATATGGACGATCAAGCAATCATTCCGATCACGAACTTTCTCCAAAAATTTAGCAATCGTCATCGCCCTATGGATATTCGTGTCAAAGCTGCAAACATTAACGATTTGGAGAATACCAAAGAAGAATTGCGCGGAATTCTTCGCAAAGCGCGAGGTGTAAAACCCGGAGCGAAAGATGATTTTGCAATTAACCAGCAGGAGATGTTTATCCAAACATTCAACCAAATCGGCGGTGTGATTGCAGCGATCGGATTATTTATAACAGCGCTCTCGTTGTTTGTCGGTGCGATTGGTATAATGAATATCATGTTCGTTTCAGTCACCGAACGTACGAAAGAGATTGGAATTCGCAAAGCAATCGGTGCAAGGCGATCCACTATTCTATTGCAATTCTTGATAGAATCTGCGGCATTATCTCTTATGGGTGGAATTATCGGCATCATTATTTCCTATCCGTTAAGTTTGTTGATCAACCAAATTTTACCAACATCGATGCCAATTTCAGTTGTTGCAATTGCAATTCTTATCTCTTTGATAGTTGGAGTTGTTTCAGGATTTTTACCAGCAAACCGCGCGTCAAAAATGGACCCGGTTGAAGCATTACGCCACGAATAATATTATTTAAAAAAATCTTATGCAGATACAAGAAAGTGTTGGAATGGCATTAAATGCAATCCGAGTGAACAAACTCCGGTCTGTGTTAACGCTGCTTGGAATCGGTGTCGGGGTATTTTCAATCATCGGAGTAATGACGGCGTTGGGTGTACTTCAAAATGCGATTGAAAGCGGTGTAAGCCAATTAGGTGCAAATACGTTTCAGATTCAAAAATATCCTCAGAATATGTTCGGCGATAGAGATCGTAGACGATACCGTAATCGCAAAGATATTTCGTATGATCAAGCTGAATTGTTCTACGAACGAATGCAGTTGGCAAAACTTGTTGGTATAGAAGTATTCGCAGGCAGGAAAGTTGCAGAATTCAAAAACATCAAGACGAATCCGAGTGTTACAGTGATGGGTGAATCTGTAGATGGTTTGGCAACGAACAATTGGGATATTGAAATTGGGAGATCGTTCACCAATCAAGAAATTCAATCGGCATCCAATGTTGTTGTATTAGGCAGTGATGTTGTTAAAAAACTTTTTCCGATTGGAAATCCTGTCGGAGAATTGATTCGAGTCGATGGCAGTCAGTACAAAGTGATCGGAACGATAGAAAATAAAGGTGGTATGCTGGGAGGTAATCAAGGGAATATGGTAGTTATTCCAATTACCACTCATATGAATACTTACGGGAAAGATCGTTCCGTTAATATTATGGTGACTGCGCGTGATCAAAAGACTTATAACGATGTGTTGGAATTCTCGCGCGGAGTTCTGCGGGTCATCCGTCAAGTGCCTCCGGGTGAACCGGATGATTTCGAATTCTTTTCCAATGAGACTGTCATAGCACAATTCAATGAAACGACATTCATGATCAAGATCGGAGCGGTTGGTATTGCTTGTATTGCTTTGCTTGCAGCGGGAATTGGAATCATGAATATTATGCTT
>DMPG01000027.1:1835-4969 GCA_003456055.1 Bacteroidota bacterium
GGCGTGATAGGAATAATAACCGGATCAATTATGGGAAATGTTGTTTCGTTGCTTCTTGATGCTCCACCGGTGTATCCATGGAATAATTCTGTTGCTATTTTACAAACTCCGTTTTTAGATTTTACTGCACTGCAAATGAATATCACCGCATTAATTTTCTGTTCATTGATCGGGATTGTTTTTGGAGTGTATCCTGCGTGGAAAGCTGCAAATCTTGATCCAATTGAGGCTCTTCGGTTTGAATAATTGAATTGAATTAAAAAACCATTAATGATGTTGTAATGGTTTTTTATTTTTGGAGCATTTCAATTACCTCCTTATCAAACTTCGTTAACTCGCCGTAATGTTCTGCAAGCTGTTGGTACTTTAGGAAAAAATCTGCAACTCCGAATTCCAAACATTCGGTCAACGCTTTTCTTCCAAGTTTTGAATCAATTGCATATGCCATTAGCAATCCAGCAGAAGCTCCATAATTTTTTTCATATGAGCCGGAGAGGTTTGAGTTCATGATCAACTCTCTCGCACGTGCTGGCGAGATTGAGGGAGAGGAGAGTTCTTTCAAAGCGTTGTTCAAAGATTCAACAGCCTGCTTAGACGAAGAAAGTTGTGCTGCTGATAACGAGGAACCACTTCTCTGTTGAAGAGAGATCAAATATGCAAAACCTTCGTTCTGTGACAGTTCTGCAAGCGTCCAATACGGTTCCGGTTGATATTCAATTCTCTTCCAAATGGGTGACGCTTGTTGATACACTCCGAAAACAGCATGAAATGTTTCATGCGCAAGCGTACTCATCATATCAATAAATTGTATTTGGATATCATGAATGTATTGGACCGACCGAGTAAGATTGACAACGATCGTCAATTCGCCTTCACCGTCCCCAACGAAATATGGAATATTTTCTCTCCATACAATGCTTCGCACAAAGGCTGCAGCGTTCTCATTTCCTAATGCAACAAAGTAGACAGGAATCGAAACATTAACACGTGCCTTTTCTGGAAAAAATGGAGAAATGGTAGCAACAACTTTTCTATCCAATTGCCGGCGTTTAACCTCCAGAACCAACGCTTTAATTTGGGGTAAGAATTCAATTGTCGAACGCAATCCGTAAATATCATTTGATGAATTAGATCCGTTGCGAAAACGATCAAGCTCTCTCGCAAAATGGTCCGCTACATATGGCTGTCGTGCAAGCAGTGCGCTTGTTGCTGCCGCAATCTGATTTCCTTTTAATTCTGCGGCGCGATTGATATTTGCAATTTTTCCCTCACTTAATTCGATCAGAGCATCGACAGAAGAAAAATCCAAACGGAGGGAGACGTTGAAGTTTTCTTGCTGTGAAAAACTGAGATTGAGAAATATTATAAAAAAAATAATCTGTTTCATAGTTATCGTTGTTCGTTCGGAGTTTACGCTGTATAAGTATTTAAAATGTTCTTAATCCCACGTGTCGCTTGTCTGATCCGTTCTTCATTTTCTATCAACGCAAAGCGGACAAATCCTTCACCAGCATCTCCAAAACCGATTCCCGGTGAGACAGCGACTTTTGCTTCTCTGACGAGCAGCTTTGCAAATTCCAACGAGCCGATCTGTTTCATTGAACTCGGAATTTCTGCCCATACAAACATCGAAGCATTTGGTTTTTCAACTTTCCATCCGCTTTTGTTTAGTCCTTCCACAAGGGTATTCCGGCGGGATTCATACATTGCACGAATATCCTCAACACAATCCTGTGGACCATTCAAAGCAGAAATTGCAGCAATTTGAATCGGTTGAAACATTCCGTAATCCAAATAACTTTTAATTTTCACCAATGCTCCAATAATTTCTTTATTCCCGACACAAAAACCAACACGCCAGCCTGCCATATTATAACTTTTTGAGAGCGTTGAAAATTCCACTGCAACATCTTTTGCTCCGTTGATCTGAAAAATCGACGGAGCTTGATAATGATCAAATCCTAAATCCCCGTATGCAAGATCGTGAATGATAAAGAGATCGTTTGCTTTTGCAAAAGCAACTGCTTCTTCAAAAAAATCAAGACCGACAGTAGCTGTTGTTGGATTATTGGGGAAGTTGATTACAAGAAACTTTGGTTTCGGATGAGTGTTCTTGTAGGCTAAAGCAATGCGTTCAAGAAATTTATCTTGCGGAAAAAGATTCACATGAATTACTTGCGCTCCGGCGATCACAAATGCGTACGGATGGATAGGATATGCCGGTGTTGAGCAAAGAACTGTATCACCAGGACCGGATATTGCGAGAGCGAGATGTGCTAATCCTTCTTTCGATCCGATCGTAGCAACCGCTTCGGATTCCGGGTCAAGATCGACATTGAATTTTCGTTTATACCAATCACAAATTGCTCCGCGTAGCTTGGTGATCCCTTTTGATGCAGAATATCGATGGTTGGAATTTTTTTGCACTGATTCTGTCAGTTTATCAATGATATGCTGCGGTGTCGGCTGATCGGGATTTCCCATTCCCAGATCAATAATATCTTCACCGGATCGTCGCGCGGACATTTTCAATTCGTTGACAATTGAGAAAACGTAAGGGGGAAGTCGGTTTAGTCGTTCAAAGTTTTTCATAATACGTTGAATTGATGTTTCATTAATATAAAAAATTTTGGACAACAAAAAAGGCATTCCGAAAATCGAAATGCCTTTTATTTTATCTATCTACGATGACCGTCACCGTTAAAGGTGACGGTCATCGTATGTAAATTCTAAAATTTACTTTTTCTTTTTCGAAACCGGGTTTGCAGGTTTTGCCGGTGCTTTCGGTGCTTCTTTTGGCGGCTCCGGTTTTGCAATGACACCTTCAATTTCATCTGCAAGCGCACTTGCATCATACAATTTACGCATTGTTTCGATCATCACCCCGGGATGAACTGCAACTGCACGGTTCTTTTCTTCAGAATAAAGGAAGCGGCCCGGAAGACTTTCGATATTGCCGTCAAAGATCAGTCCAACGAGTTCTGCTTTTGCATTGACGACCGGTGACCCTGAATTCCCACCGATGATGTCATTGGTTGAAACGAAATTCATTGGTGTTGATAGAGTCAGTTTATTGACACCATCTTTAAATCGTTGCGATAATTCAAAATCTTTGTTATTTGCAAAACTATATG
>DMPG01000077.1 GCA_003456055.1 Bacteroidota bacterium
TCAGGTATTCCGCCGGCTAAATTAGGACGATGGGATATTGGAGAGGAGATCATTATTTTAACTCCTCCTATATATAGGTCTGCTCCAAGTAATACAATGATGGGAATTACACTACGGAAACAGTATTCAAATTCCAATCCCACAATTAAGAGCGGCACAATATTTACCGCATTAATGAAGAAACCGTTTGCCGATAATGATGCATTCACATTTACAACCAAAAAAATAGAATATGATCCAGCACTTGCCGATCGGAACCTTGACAAAATCATCGTCGTTCCAAATCCATATGTGGTGACAAGTTTATTTGAACAACCATCGTTTAGACCTGATAGGCGGGGAGATAAAGTTATTCAGTTTAGGAACCTTCCCCGCGAATGTACAATTCGTATTTATACAATGGTTGGTGAACTGGTTCAAACGCTATACAAAAACGATGGAACCAATTTCAAAAATTGGGATTTGCTTTCTTCTGAAAGTGCCCGTATCGGTTACGGAGTCTATATCTATCATGTTGAAACGCCTACTGGTGGAACAAAGATCGGTCGTATAGGAATCATTAAGTAATTCATTATTACGGAGAATTATCAATGAATAAGTTTATTCGGTTGTTTGCTGCATTTACTGTTGTTCTCTTGATTGTAGAAACGAGCTACAGTCAACCTGAACGACAAACGACCAAAGTAGGAACTACAGTTGCTCAATTTTTAAAAATCCCTGCAGGAGCTCGATCCATCGGAATGGGGGGGAGCGCAGCCGCAGTTGAAGGTGATATTTATTCTATCTATTGGAACCCTGGTGCTCTTGCAAGAATGCGAACAACCGGTGAAGCGTCATTCAATCAAGCACGATGGATCGCCGATATTGATTACAGTTTCGTTGCTGCTGGTCTAACAGTCGATGGGTTTGGGACATTAGGATTATCTGTTACTTCCGTGAGTACTCCCGAAGAAGTAGTAAGAACTGAAATCAATCCGGAGGGTGATGGTAGGGTCTGGAAATACAATGCTTTGTCTATGGGGCTATCATATGCTCGTTCGTTAACAGATAGATTCTCCATTGGGTTTACAGCAAAATATATCCGCGAAGGTATTTGGGACATGTCATCACAAGGTTTTGCATTTGACATCGGAACGATATACATGACAAACTTCAATGATCTAAAAATTGGAGCGAGTATATCGAACTTTGGGTCGAAAATGAGATTGGACGGACATAATATTTCGTTTAATAATTTCCCAACCGGAGATCAAGGACAGGGTCCTCAGAATGTCGAATCGATTTACAAAACAGAATCCTATGATATTCCGTTGACGTTTAGAATTGGTCTTGCAATGGATATTCTTCGCATGGAAAATATCCGTGTAACTGGTGCAATTGATGCAACCCATCCGAATGACAATGCAGAATATATCAATACAGGACTTGAATTTGCATTCAATGAATTAGTTTTTGCCAGAGCCGGATATAAATCCCTGCTTCTTGATCAAACTGAAGAAGGTTTAACTTGGGGATTTGGAGTGAATTTTCCGGTGACCAATACGACCGGTGTTAAAGTGGATTATGCTTTTGCTGACTTTGGTCGGTTAAAAGATGTACAATATTTAACCGTAAGTATTACGTATTGAACTAATTTTAAGAAATTCTGCGGATAGATAAAGAAAAGTATAAATTCTATAAGAGCCTGCATTTTAACGATGCAGGTTTTTTTATTTTTACTAGAAGCCATCTCAACAATAGCAAATAGTCATCGTGAGACGTTTTTTGTCGAAACAATCTTCTCTTCCTATATGAAAATGAAATCGCCACGTCGCTTCGCTCCTAATAATGATTTCATTTATTAAGAACTGCAACATAGACAACAGGAAAATAAGGTTCTAAATATTTTAGCCCACGGATTTATCCGTGGATGTTGATGAATTCATACAGTAGTCAGCAAACCGATTTATCGGTTTAACTATATTGGTTTCGCAAACCGTTAAAACGGTTTTGGTATTCTGATTCATTATCGAGTCTGCGGATAAGAGACTGTGTGAAAACTCTTTTGTATCACCGAGCTCTGCTCGGCGTCCTTGATAATTTCACTAATTTATAAAAATTATTTCACCGACCGGAGGTCGGCGATACACTTTTCACACAGTCTGACTCCTTCGGAGCTGCGATGTTGATTATTTTTTTTCTACAATCTTATAGATCGCCGGAATGTTACGACCTTTTTGAGCGTAATCCAATCCGTAGCCGACCACAAAATCATTCGGGATCTTAAAGCCGATATATTGTACCGGAAAATGGATCTTTACTGCTTTTGTCTTATACAATAATGAAACAACGGAAAACGATTTTGGGTTCTGTGCAAGAAGCAATCGTTTCATAAAATCGATCGACAACCCGGAATCGATGATATCTTCAACAATTATGATATCGCGTCCCATTACCTGACAGTTCAGATCCTTCAGCATATGAACATTGCCGGAGGATACTTTTGCATCGCCGTAGCTGGAAAGTTTCAGAAAGTCCACTTCGCAGTCGATGGTTATTTGACGTATCAGGTCGGAAAAAAAGACGAACGAACCGTTCAGCAACACGATAAAGATGGGAGTGCGTCCTTTAAAATCTTTGCTGATCTTTTTTCCAAGCGCTTTGATCCGCTGCTGTATCTTCTTTTCGTCGATGTATGGTTCAAATTCTTCGTTGTTAACGGTGATCGTCTTTTTTGCCATTGTCCTGCCTGGTTTGAAATGTTAGTTGATAAACGCTTTTTGTGGAATCGGTCAATTTACAACGGTCATCCAATCGTTTTCCTGCAACCCACACAATTCTGCCGTCACTTTCAATGATCGGGATCGAATTTTTTTCTTCTGCTGCTAATTTCTGTTCTCCAAAAAAATCACTCAGTTTTTTCTTTCCCTTCATTCCCAGCGGAACAAACGCATCTCCCGGTTTCCAGGAACGGACGATGAACGGAAATTTGACCGATTCCGCATCAACATATTCTATAGACGCATTTCGGTTCCGTTTATTGCCCGGCACGCCGGATTTTTTTACCGTGATGCTAAAATTTTCAGCGGTCAGTTTCCCCGCCTTCTCTATACTAAAGTAAAATTCGTTGACCGCCCGATGTTCCCTGAACTCGATCTTTTCGGCAGTCCGTTCGGCGATCCACTGTTTGTTGATCTCAACAATGGATCCTTTCTGTTGGTTCACAAGGTCAACAACGGCATTAACTGCGGTGAATGCCGGTTCGATCTTCAGAACTTTCATCAGCCGGAGAATCACCGACTGCTGAAGGAACGGATCGTACTGCATTAATTTTTTTATGCTCACTTTTGGTACCGAAACAGCATCGGTAAATGCAGCATCGGCAGCTTTTCCGGTGAACAATGCCGCTGCACGGAACAGTTCCGATTCGTGAAACAATGTTTCGTTCAGCGATGGATTGATCCGCTCTTCCAATTTGGGAATGATGACGTTCCGCAAAAAATTCCGGGTGTAATCATCTTTTGCATTGGAAGAATCGTTCCGAAATTTCAGATGCATTGCTTTGGCGTAACGCTCGATCTCTTTTCGAGTTACCGAAAGGATGGGACGAACAATATTATTGCGCCTTGGCGGAATTCCTGCCAGTCCGTCGATACCGCTGCCGCGCAGCAGATTGATGAGCATTGTTTCTGCATTATCATTTGCATTATGCGCAGTGGCTATGGTATCTGCCCGGAGTGATTTTTTTAGTGTTTCAAAGAACGAATATCGAATTTCGCGTGCCGTTTCCTGAATGGAACGTTTTTGATGAAGGGCGATCGCTTTTGTATCGGTCTGTTCCGAATAAAAGGGAAGCGCANNGAACGTTTTTGTTTAAGAGCGATCGCCTTCGTATCGGTATGTTCCGAATAGAAGGGAAGCGCGTATTGTTTTGCGATCCGTTTTACAAATTGCTCGTCCCCGTTCGATTCTTTTCCGCGCAATTGAAAGTTCACATGCGCCACAACAATTTCCAG
>DMPG01000078.1:0-21355 GCA_003456055.1 Bacteroidota bacterium
TGCAAATGACCCATGCGGATTTCCTGATACAACAACGATGGAATTTCAACTTGCTGCGTCGGGAAACTGGGGATACGGTTATGATACGCTTTTATATGATTTGAGTATGTGGAAGAAAAGCCCGTATGTAGTTGTTGATTCCATCGGAGCTACAGTACAGCAACGAACAATGTTCTTAGTGNNATTCCACGGAAACGAGTTTGGATTCATGCACGCACCCATCCGGGTGAAGTTCAAGGAACGTGGGTAACCAACGAGATCATCAAAATCTTGTTATCAAATTCTTCATTAGGGAAACGGCTTCGTGACAGTTGTGTGTTTTCAATCGTTCCAATGTATAATCCCGATGGTGTTGAAATGGGTTTGCCGCGGCAAAATGCACACAAAATAGATATCGAAAGCAATTGGAATGTTGACACCAGTGTAAGTGAACCGGAAGTGAAAGTGCTTCGTAAAACTTTTTCCCGACTCATGATGGAACCCAATCCGATACAAATTGCATTGAATATGCATTCTTCTACAGGAACAAAACGATTTTTTATTTATCACACTGCGAAAGGTACATCGCAGCTCTACTCAACGATCCAAATAAAATTTATTGACACCGTGCGATATAATTTCCCGGGCGGAATTCAACCGTACAATTATTCCATAAGTTGGAAAGATAGTGCAGCAAGACAATATCCTGAAAGTTGGTTCTGGTTTAATCATAAAGAAAAAGTTCTTGCGCTAACCTATGAAGATATGAATGATATCAGTGCAAATTCTTTTAATAAAACAGCCAACGCCATTGCGCAGGGTATTGCCGACCAGCTTGGAATTTTCGGAACATCGGTTTCATTCGTCGAAAACGAATCAGTTCCGACAGGATTTTTACTTGAGCAGAACTTTCCCAATCCATTCAACCCGACAACAATAATCAAATATCAATTACCTATTGCCGGCCATGTATCTTTACGAGTGTATGATATACTGGGAAGAGAGGTTGCAATATTGATCAATGAAGAACAATTATCCGGGACACATTCCGTACCATTCAATGCATCATCATTGAGCAGCGGTGTTTACATTTATCGATTGATATCAGGGAATAGTGTTGAAATGAAAAAAATGCAACTTATCCGATAGGAACAATATGAACGATCAACGAATCTCCTGGCACGAATATTTTATGAATATTGCTGAACAAGTTGCGACACGCAGCACCTGCAGCAGAAAACATGTCGGGGCAGTGATCGTCCGCGACAGGACGATACTTTCTACGGGATACAATGGAAGTCTGCGCGGGGCGCCGCACTGTGATGAGGTTGGACATGATCTTGAGAATGACCATTGTGTCCGCACTGTTCATGCAGAAGCAAACGCCGTTGCACAGTCGGCAAAGCACGGAATTCGTATCGATCAGGCTGAAATTTATGTAACCGCCTCTCCGTGTTTAACATGTTTTAAACTGATCGCCAATTCCGGCATCACAAAGATCTATTATAAAGAATTCTACCGCGACGAACGGATCACGGAATACGCAAAACTTGCCGGCGTGAAGTTGGTGTATATGGGGAAGCAATAAATTCAAGAGAGACATTCTTTAGATTGGTAAAAGACGAATAAAACAGTTTTTGTTTTAACCTTATATCCGCATTTGATCACAGGCGNNAATTTTTCCAATCAAAATACACTGTTCCAAGTTTGTATCGATGTTATAAAAATATTCGGTACTAGGACGATTCTGTTTTGTTAATGATTACAACTTTCCATTTTACTTTCTTCGAACAATGCTATACATCCCAATGATACTACATACCAGCATTGAACATTCGCCAGTACACTTCCGCGTCATAAGGTTTGCTTTTAAAATAGGACTTCTAAACATTGATCGCCCAGGAATAATTCTGTGCAATAACAATGTTCATCTCCTTTTTGAAAGAGTATTGAATCAGCATTGAAAAATAAAAGCTGAAATATTTACATCATTTGAATTTTTTTTTAAATCTACGAAATGCAAACCAATGTTGTGCAAAATATCCTTTTGGGAAATTTGACATTGAAAGTCCATATCCAGATGGTTTTTCCGGACGCGGGAGATAGGCGGTTCCAAAAATCCAATCCCATAGTGCGATCTTGGTTGCATAATTTACACTATTTCCTTTTACTTTGGAATGATGCCAACGATGCATTTCGGGTCCATTAATCACATATTGAAACCATCCTGAACGAACATCAATATTCGAATGAATATACATTCCCCAAACAGCATCAACGATGCCTTTGATGAGAACAACTTCTGGAGCTGCTCCGAGAAGGATGATCGGTAAAAATTCAATTGTTTGATTGATAAGAATTTCCAATGAATGTGAACGAGCTCCGGCAAGCCAATCGACATCACCAACGGAGTGATGAGCTTCGTGGATTCGGAACAGGTATTTATTCCGATGCTGCCAGCGATGAAAGAGGTAAATATAGAGGTCGTGAGTAAAGAAGAATAAGAGAAATTGTAATCCGATATGCCAATGTGAAATGATTCGAAATTGAGATATTCCCGTCACTGTATCCAGCCAATTGATAAATCCAAAGATAACCCAGCTGAGAATATAGCTTTGGAAAATAGTGTACATCCCCAAGTCTGTCCAAAATCCCTCACGAAATAACGGTTGACCTTCGGTATAAGGAATAGTCCGCTCCAGACCAATAAGGATAAATGCAAAGACCGTTACAATAACCGGTGAAAGAATCTCTAAACTCATTTGAATTATGCGGCTATCGTTTCACGAATTCTGCGGAGTTTTTTGCGCGGACCAAGTTCGCTTTCGTATACTTTCTTTACTCCATCTCCGAACGCTTTTTCGATATCGCGAATATTGGAGACGAGCCGCATCAAACCTCCAATTTCAACCGATGCGGCTTGGTCGCTTCCCCACATTGCACGGTCAAGAGTAATGTGGCGTTCAACAAATGTTGCACCCAATGCAACCGCTGCCCACGTCGGCGCCAATCCGGTTTCGTGACCGGAATAACCAATCGGACAATTCGGATATTTTGCTTTTAATGTCTGGATCATTTTTAAATTCAATTCTTCAGGAGGACAGGGATATGTTGACGTGGAATGTGCAATAAGAATATTCTCTGTTCCAAGTTCATGTATTGCATTTTCAATCTCGTTTTGCGTAGACATTCCTGTTGAAAGAATTAATGGCTTTCCTGTTGCTTGTTTTTTCTTCAGAAGGGAAATATCCGTTAAAGCGGCAGATGCCGCTTTGTAGCAAACAGGGTTGAATTGTTCCATAAAATCAACTGATTCTTCGTCCCAACATGAAGCAAACCACATGATTTTTCTGTCTTTGCAGTAGCGGTCAATTTCGGAATATTGGTCAGCACTAAATTCCACCATATAACGATATTCAAGATAGGTCATTTTTCCCCACGGCGTTTCCCGGATAATATCACGCTGTTCTTTCGGAACGCACAATTCGGGAGTTCTTTTTTGAAATTTTACCGCATCGCATCCGGCAAGCGCCGCACCATCAATTAATTTTTTTGCAATGTCCATCGAGCCGTTATGGTTAATACCGATTTCTCCAATAACAAATACTCGTTCTCCTTCACCAACAAGCTGATGACCAATGTGAATTTTGTTACTCATAAGATCCCTCCATTAGTTTGATTGGTTTGTAAATATTATTTGTTTTCAATCTGTTTCACCATGCGGTCCAACCGCCATCAACAACAAGGTTTGCTCCGGTCATATAACTTGAAGCGTCGCTCGCTAAAAAAACCAATGCACCTTTGTAATCGGTCGGTTTTGCCATTCTTCCCATTGGCGTTTTCGAGGAATAATTCCGGATAAAATATTCGTCTTGTCCGTTTTCTACACCTCCAGGACACAATGCGTTGACTCGAACCCCTTTTTTTGCCCAATACGTTGCAAGGAATTTAGTGAATGAGATCACTGCACCTTTTGTGGTTGGATAGGATGGAGATTTAAAAAATGGTTGAGTTCCATCGGGCTTTTCATAAATCGATTGATCAGGCGCAACTAATCCGTACGTTGATGCTACGTTGATAATACTTCCACTTCCATTTTCCGCCATTACCGTTCCAAGAATTTGAGAACATAGGAACATTCCAGTGATATTTACATCCAATGATTTTTGCCAAAGTTCAAGAGGATAATTTTCAAACTTTGATTGTTCTGCCGCTGAAGTAGGGTTTTCAAATTTATCGTTGATAGCAGCATTGTTGACAAGAATATCGACCTCTCCAAATTTATCGATTACCATATTGCGTAAATTTTCAAGAGACGAGCGACTTGTGATGTCAGCACCAATACCAAATGTTTCGTTCAGTGTTGCAGCCTGTAACTCTTCTGCAAATATCTCACATTCATTTTTATCAATATCAGTAATAACAACATTTGCTCCTGCCTCTGCCAGGGCAATACAATGCTGTTTCCCAATCAACCCCATCGAGCCGGTGACAATTGCGACTTTATTTTTAAGAGAAAAAAGATCCGTCATTATGCTACCTTTTTCGGTTTCATATTGAAGTTACTCGTTTTACGAAATACCGGTTCAACTGGTTCGCCACGAAGTGCTGCACGAACATTTTTTGTTTCAACAACTTTTTTAAGCATCGGAAGAATTTCACGATACGCAGAAAGTGTATATTCAATATCAGAATCCATGTGTGAAAAACTCATATTATGGAATCCAGTCCACAAAATTCCCCGTTTGATCAATTCCTGTTGAACGAACGATTTCATTTCCAATGGATTTCCACAGCTTGAATCAAATGAAACAATTGTACGACATCCAAATCCTGAACATCGTGTGAATGCGATACCAAGATCATCTGCAAGCTGATTGTATCCGGACTTTAATTTGTTTCCTTGAAATGATAAATATCCGGGAACATGTTTGTCCCGAAGTTCTTCAATCGTCACCTTTGCTGCAGCAAGTGATAATGCTTCACCCCCAAACGTTGTAAAGAAGAAAACATCTTTCTCAAGCAACTGCATTACATCTTTTCGTCCTGTAAGGATTGAAAGCGGCATTCCATTGGCCACTGCTTTTGAAAAACAAGCAAGATCTGCTTTCACCCCAAAATATTCCTGTGCACCTCCTACGGCAAGCCGAAACCCGGTCCACATTTCATCAAAAATCAACAACGTGCCATTCTGTTGACATACTTCTTTTAACCGGTGAAGAAAGTTTTCTTTAGGAGCTTCAAAAACAATCGGTTCGAGAATAATGCACGCAGTATCATTGTCAATCGAATCAATGACCGATTGAATATCGTTGTAATTAAAAGTGTAGGTTAAATCTTGCGTAGTCTGTGGAATCCCGTTGTTTCGGTCGGTAACGCCGATATACCAATCATGCCAGCCATGATAACCGCAGCAAAGCACTTTATTTCTCTTTGTAAATGCGCGCGCAAGTCGAACAGCCGCAGTGGCAACGTCGCACCCGGTTTTGCTGAAACGAACTGATTCTGCATTGGGAACAATCGATTGAACCAATTCTGCAACTTCTACTTCAAGAGGATGCATCAAAGAGAATGTTATACCATCTTCCAATTGCTTTTTAATTGCATCATTGACTGCTGGGTAAGAATATCCAAGTGAAAGAGGACCAACTCCCATTGTGTAGTCAAGAAATTCATTTCCATCAACATCCCACACGCGAGCACCTTTTCCTCGAGCTAGATATTTTGGAGCAACTCCTTTAATGTATTGTCCGGGACCTTTGGCTAATGTTTGTGTGACAGAGGGAATCAATCCCAATGCTCGCGAATATAACTCATCTGATTGTTCAATAGTCGGATATTGTTCGTTAAAAGATACTGTATTCATAAAACTCCTTTACAAAATGGGTTCTACATGCTTTTCGTGAAGCTCTGTTTCGATGCCTTTTTCTAAGTTGTGTAAATGCACCGCAATTTTTGAGGCAATTTGCTCACCGGTGAATCCTTCGTATGCTAAAACATCATGTAATAATGCTGGTTTAAACCATTGATGTTCCAAAGCGATTGGTAATACATTCGATCTCAATGAATGTTTAAGAAATATTTCACCGACAATTGAAAACAATCCGCCGGTAAGAAAGTGGTCCTCAATTGTGACGAGTAGTGTACACTCTTTTGCAGCATTGATGATCGCTTCCGTATCGATCGGTTTCAGCGTTCTCATATTGATAAACCGAACAGAGATACCTTTTTTCTCTAAAATTTCTTTTGCCCTCCACGATTCTTTTGTCATAAAACCGTAGGTTAACAGCGCAACGTCCAATCCATCACCGAGTATTTCTGCTTTGCCAATAACAAACTTATCGTAATGTTTCACAATTGGTTGAAGTGTAGTGTATCGAACGTACCAAGGCGATTTGTCTTCAATAATCTGAGGGAGTCCTTCAACAAGTTCTTCGTGATCAGCGGGACAAAAAACTCTCATATTTGGAATTCCGCGCATTAACGAAACATCTTCAATTGCTTGATGGGTTGGTCCATTCGCTTCAGATAAAAATCCCGGAACACCGCCGACAAGTTTTACCGGAAGATTTCCAATTCCGACATCCGTGCGAATAAATTCAAATGCTCGAAGCGTAAGGAATGTTGCAAGTGCGTGAACAATTGGTATTCTGCCTCGAAGTGCTAATCCTGCCGCCGCTCCAATCATCGTTTGTTCGGTAATTCCAACATCGATAAAACGTTTCCCAAGTATTTCCGGTAAATTACGGATCGCGGCACGGTTTTCCGCCGTCATCACAACAAGGTTTTGATTGTATTCGGAAATTTCTTTTAGTTTTTCTTCGTAGTTCATTCTTATCTCACCATTAAAGTTTCAGCGGTTAATTCACTCATTTTTTCTCCATGTAATTCGTCGAGAAGCATTTCAACTTCTTTGTGAGAGAAGTTCACGAACCAACGGTCAGCACGTCTTTCAATACTTGGCAATCCTTTACCACGAACCGTATCGGCAATGACAACATTTGGTCGTTCTGCAGTGAATGGAATTTGTGTAAGTGCATTTTCCAACTGTTCAAAGTCATGTCCATTGATCCGTTTTACCCAGCAACCAAACGCTTTAAATTTATTATCGATTGATTCCAGCGGAATCAATTCTTCGGTTTTGATATTCGCTTGAAACTCATTCCGGTCTACAATGATCACCAGATTGTCTAATTTATATGCTGATGCAACAAGCAATCCTTCCCAAATTGATCCTTCATTCAATTCACCGTCTCCGAGAACAACAAATACACGATTCTTTCCTCCACGCATTTTAATATCGAGTGCAATACCGATGGAAACCGAAAGGAGATGCCCAAGAGAACCGGAATGAAATTCAACACCGGGAATTTTTCTGTTTGGATGCCAGTAAATTGAATCATTCGTTTTGAGATGATTCTTTAGCCGTTCTTCGCTGATGAATCCAAGCTCTGCCAAAGTTCCATAAAGAGCCGGTACATCGTGTCCTTTTGAAAGCAGTAAATAATCTCGATTTGGATCCTGAAGTAATGAAGGGGAGACATTCAATGCCTTGGAATAGAGATACACAAGGATATCCGTGCATGAAAGTG
Source organism: Bacteroidota bacterium (assembly GCA_003456055.1). Lineage (GTDB taxonomy): Bacteria > Bacteroidota > Ignavibacteria > UBA10030 > UBA8401 > UBA8401. The sequence continues at coordinate 7,572 of DMPG01000078.1, forward strand.
AAGCGCCGATAAAACATCCTCCATCAGTTGACATTCGGATGATGTGTTCACGGACGCGAAGTGAACGTAATTCAAGTTCGATAATCTGTTGATCGGTCATGATTCAAATAAGTTGTTTTGTTTGATCTGCTGAAACAGTTTTCAGCTCGCCAAGGTGATTACGATACCAATTTACCCCGGCATATTTTTCATTTATTGTCCGGATTTTTGGTTTTGTTTCCAGTAACTCTAATATTTCGTCCAACGAAAAATTAGGATTACGATTCGTCCACAATTCATCATAAATGATTTTGATAAATTCATAATCTTCCGGATAATCAATTGTCCAACGATGAGACATTGAATAATTAAGTCCAGATTCCCATTCGAGATTTCCTATTTTAAATCGTTCTGGGTTTTCCCATATGAATGGTGTTGTATGTTCACGTTCATAAATCTTTTCTGCTTCAAACCATGCAACTTCCAAACTCTCAAATGTCATCACTTCAACATCATTTCCGTCAGGAAACGTGGCAGGATGAAGGTTACTGACATAATCATAAAAATTGTTTGATTGTGAATTAAACTGTAATACTTGACCAATCACCGATGGATCAATTAACGGACAATCCGAAGGAATTTTAACAATAATATCTGCGTGCTCTTCTTTCGCCGCTTTATAATGCCGATCCAATAGATCAGTAGGATGTCCACTGAAACAGTTCACGTTAATTTTCTTGCATAGTGTTCGAATCGGTTCATCACTCTCATCTATTGTTGTAGCCACAACAATTTCATTTCGCCCTGAAACAGTTTGCACACGCTCGATCATTCTTTGCAGAAGCGGTGCGCCTGCAAGCGGCATCATCACCTTATTGGGCAACCGAGTTGAACCGGTTCGTGCTTGAATGACAATTAACGTTTTCACAATGCTTTCGGAAAGAGGTGGATCAATTTTGTCTTATATTTTTTCTTCAAGATCTTACCAAGCTTACTTTCTTTCTGTTGGAACGGAATAATATTAGTTTCAGATAATTCGATCACTTCACGACATACATCCGCTATGTTTTTTGCTGCTGAATTGTTCTGAAGAGGGGTCAATCGCTTTAATTCTTTAATTGAAAAATTCGAATACACTTCTTTGCCAAGAGCGATTCCAACATACACAGTTGAAGAGAATTGCGTTATCAGCACGTCACAATTTGCTATCATTTCTTCGGTATTACCGGACGGGTAGATGAGTGCCTTTGGAGCGTATCGTTTGATCTCTGCGGTTGCTCGAACAGTATTTTCATTCGGATGCAATTTAAAGATCAATAATCGTCCGTTTGCTTTTTTGACTGCATCAAGGATGATTTTTTTTCGATTCTCGATTTTCACGGTTTCACGGGAATCAGAAGTGCAGACAAGTACAAAATGCTTGTGTGGAAAATTATTATTAAGGTATTTCTTACAATTATCAAAATTTGGTATTCCTGTAACAACGATCTTTTCCGGTTTAACACCTTTTCGGATAAATAGATCGCTGTACCCTTCACTTGCCACACAGAATTTCACATATGCATCGCTTAACCCCATCGTCGATGTACTTGCAGACCAGCGCGGCATCAAATGCAATTTTACTAGATGGTACGCCCAGTTTTCAGGATCAGTCATTCCTTCTTGGACGAGAATTATTTTTTTTTCAAGAATATTACTGGGAACAACAAGGTCAGCGCAGGTTAGCACGAGATCATATGAATGGCGAACGCCTCTGAAATCGATCTGCAATTTGTGGGTGTTAAGATATCGGAGGCATTGGTCAACAAACCGGTTTCCCATTATGGACATTTCCGTTAATCCTATCCTGCGCATGAACTCTACATGTCCGGTGGCATAAAACGGTGTGAAATAACAGTCAAATTCATTCATCAAATGGATAGCAATTTGATGCATTTGTGTTGTTTGGTTTTTTGAACCGCAAATAAGAAGGATCTTTTTCTTCATAAGCAATAATCAAGAATTGGGGCCGGAGTTTACGACAGATTTGGAAGAATATCAGGGCGAACGCGAAATAACGTCTTTCCTGATCCGTTTTTTCCAAGAATCGCAGTCAACGAAACTCCAATAATGATCCAGAATAATTCTTTTGCACGTTTGGTAATGATAAATGCAGCTGCAACTGTTCCTGCTGTATGAGCACTGATTGATTGAATCGAAGCTGAATAACCAAAATCCATAATTCCAAGCCCTCCTGGTATAAAGAACACAACCGAGCGAAGAAATGATACGATTGGTTCAAACATCAATGCATCGGCAAATGAAATTGATGTATTCAATGCAATAAGGATCATATATGTTTCCGCTAGTTCTGTAAACCATCCAAATAGAAAGAGACTGAAGGCAATACCACTCTTTTTTCGGTTGGTCAGTAATGCTTTTTGGATAACTAAATCAGTTGAAATAAAGTCTTTTTGTCGCAGGGCAATCTTCTTTTGAAAAGACGCAATCGGTATCATAATAAGGAAATTGTAAACCGATGCTGCAAAATTTTTCTTGTAGAGAAGGTATCCAATTGAGATAAAAAGTACCAGTAGAGCAATACTGATGATGGTTCCTATGGTTATCAACGAATGAGCTTGTCCTGCAGTACTAAGAATTACACCGAAAAAAACCGCAGTGCCGATATAAAATGCTTGCGAGATTCCCATCAGAAGTTTTCGCATCATCAAACTTGAGACGATAGCCGGATATAAAAATGTGGAATGTTTACGGATCAGAAAAACTTTTACTGATTCTCCAACAACCACCCCGGCAGGAAGGAATCGATAGAAGGACTCACCGGCAATGTGGATCAATAAAATTCGGATGAATGAAATGGATTGTGTAGACGATTCAAGAAGGGATTTCCATGCTAATGCGTCCGCAATACTTCCGATAAAATAGAGGGAAAGCACTATTACAAATAAATATCCAATATGCGATATCAATTTGTATGTTGAATTGATGTCAAGATCACGAAAAATAAAAAGGAATAACAATACTCCTGCAATCAGCGAGATTGTTTTCAAAATGATGGATACATGATTTTTTATTCTATTCACGGATGCAAAGATAGCGATCCTACTTTATCCGCGAATGAAGCGAAGGTGAATAAATCGTAAATGATAGGTTATGGGTATATGTTTTTAGCGTCAAGATACTATAAACAATCAAATCACCTTCTGATTCTTATATAATAAAAATATATCATCATCTATTTTTTTTGCCTCAAGGATCATGTCGCATAATTCTCTCACACATCCTTCGCCGCCATTTTTATCAGTTATGAAATGGGCTCTTTTTTTATTCCATTTACTGCCATCAGCCGGTGTTACAGCAAAACCGACATGTTCCATCACTTCAAGGTCATTAATATCGTCACCGATATAAGCAATTTCAAACCATTTCAAAGAATATTTTGTCCGTATCTTATCAAGTACTTCAATCTTATTATGTATTCCTTGATGCAGTTCTTTGATCTTCAATTTACCGGCTCTCTGCTTAACAATTTTCGTTTGTTCGCTTGTAATAACAGCGGTAATAATACCTGCATTCTTTAAGAGTGATAATCCCATTCCATCTCTGGTTGAAAATTTTTTCTGTTCAACCCCGTCTTCACCGTAATACATGCCGCCGTCGGTGAGCACTCCATCAACATCTGTTGCAAGCAGTTTAATTTTAGACAATTTTTTTAAAATTTTTTTTGAAGGTGTCATTTTGATGAATTTTTATGGTTACGATTTGATTTTAAAAAGGAGGTTAAACAACAATGGCACAGTACAATCAGCTATTTTGCATTAGACATCAAATTTTTGAAATGCTTTGTGATTGTCACGGTTATATTCGTATGTTCAATCAATTTCGCTTGAACATCTAAAAGGTGAAATGAATGGCTTTGATTTGGATTTGGAAACATTGTTCCGCCTGCATTCAAGAAGTTTATGTTTTTCCGCTTATAAAAATCATGACTATGCAAATGTCCATGTAATACTTTTTCGACATTTCCGTCATTGAACAATTGAAACAATCTTTTTTTCTTCCATAACTTCATCGTACTCATTTCAATTGTGTGCCATAACCGTTCCAATTTCCCGGCAGTTTTCTTTTTTTCTATCTTATTGAAATGATGATGAATGAGAACCAGAATAGTTTTCCCTTTTAAGATCTCACTTGCAAATATTTTCTTAAGCTGATGATATTGATGTTTTCCAATGTCTCCGTTGGAACCGATCGGATTTTTCAACGAACTCCATTGCGCAACCGAGTTGATTCCCACAAAAGCAACATCACGGATGATTTTAACAAACGGAAATACCGATGTTCCGGAAACATACTTGCAGTCTTCAAATGATTCCCGAAACGTTGAATAGAACTCTTTTACTTTCGAATCGTAATCTGTTCCTTTGCAAAATCCGGGAAACGACAATACATCTTCGGCATGATATGGACCGCCATAAATATCATGATTCCCAATTGTGACGGTCAATTTTGCCGGATCAAGAAGGTCAAATTCTTTTAGAATATTTCGGGCATGTTCAAATTCTTTAGGTTTTGCCTGATTTGTTATATCGCCGGTAATCACGATATGATCCACTGCAAGAGATCTGCATTTTTCAAGGATATGATACAATGCTTCAGTTCGTTCCGGAAAGTAATCTGGATTTAAATGTAGATCCGAAATATGCGCAATTCGCATTGTACGGTATTCTCCTTAAATACAAAGGTAATTTACATATTGATTGTAACGAAGAGATTACGAATAGATTATCATACGATGAAGCAAACGGAGGGAGTACGTCTTAACTATTTTCTTTTTTGTTCAAATGTAACCGATACACTGAAAATATCTTCAAAGAGATCTTTCTTTCTTTCAGCTCCCCAAAACTCAATTTCCAGGTCTTTTTTGTTCTTTGTTGAGATAAGAAAACGTAATTTTTTTCCAATTGATCTTATTTTAACATCAACGATTTTTCCGCTGTGTGTTCTATCTAATCCATCTGCAATACGGAGTATTGCCGCTAGCTTGGAAACGAGTTGCTGGTCTTCCAAGGATAAAAGGCGAAAACCTTCATGTTTTATTTTTGGATGACTTTTTCGATGATAGCGGGCTGCATTGGCGATGATTTCCTTTTCAATTTCCGTGAATCCCATCAACTCTGCATTTTTAATAATATAATATGAATGGCGATGATGAAGTGCATGCGATATTGCAAGACCGATTTCATGCAATAGTGCCGCCACCTCTAAATACTCCCGCTCATTAATCGAAAGGCGATGTAATTTTTCAGTTTGATCGAAGATCTTCAGAGCAAGTTCGGCAACCTGTTTGCCATGCTTGATTTCATTATGAAATTGCTGTGAGAGATTGAGAACGCTGTTGTATCTGATATCGGATAAATGATGGAATGTAGGACGTTGTTTTGCTTTTTCCATTGTGTCGAAAATAATACCTTCTCGCAAGGCATATTCCGAAACGGTCAATTCCGTAATACCAAACTCTTTGAATGATTGTTCCAATATTATCGCTCCGGCGGGAATAATATCTGCACGCGATTGGTCCAAGCCTTCGATCTTCACCCGCTCATCAGAATTCTGCATCGAAAGAATTTTGTCAACGGCAGAGAATAACTCTTTGTTCGTGAATTGAACATTATTCAATGATTGTTCGTTCCGTTCTTCACGTGTTGATAGAATTATTTTTGCCAAATTCATTATCGTTCCGGAACTTCCGATCACTTGTTGATAATCGAATTTACCAATCTCACGAACAATCGGTGTAAGCATGCCGCGAACATACTTTCGACATTCTTTAATAGATTTTTCTGTCACGCGTCCCGAAGGAAAGAATCGATCTGTTAAACGCACCGCACCAAGTTTGATACTATTGCTTGTCAGTATTTTATTTTTCTTTCCGATAACATATTCAGTGCTTCCGCCGCCGATATCGATACAGAACACTTTCTTATTGAACACCGGCAGCGCCTGAATAACTCCAAGATAGATCATCCGGGCCTCTTCAACGCCGGAAGCAACTTCGATCTTTATACCAGCCTCGGTTTTTGCGCGGCGAATGAACTCTTCTTGATTCAACGCTTCACGGACCGCGCTTGTAGCAATTGCACGAATGGGAGCATTGAATGCCTCAGCAATTTTCTTGAACAAGCGCAATGCTTGAATTCCTCTTGTCATGGCGTTTTCCGAGAGGTATTTCATATCCGTAGAACCTGAACCGAGCCTCACCAATTCCTTTTCACGTGCCAGCGTTCGGAATTGACCGGTCGATGAAGAATATTCAACGACGATCAAATGGAAAGAGTTGGTTCCGACATCGATTGCTGCAATATTTTTTTTACCTGTCTGTGTCTTCATATAAAGAAATATACTGAAGTAATCATTCCAAAGAAATCACTTTTTTGATACTACAAAAACTAGCGAGCATATTTGCGGAGAACTTTTGGAGGTATGTATAAAAGCAGTTCTGAATTGTTGGGCTGTTGTATATTAAACTCAATTAAACATATCGATCCTTTTTTTAAGGAGAATAGTTCTCCTTTGTGGCGGAGTATTGCTGAGATGAACTTCCCTAACGCGGGTTCATGCCCGACGATCATGGTTATTCCGGTGGTTGAATGATTTGTGCAAAGCTGTTTGATATTCTCTACTGTTGTTTCCGGCAGCAAGGAATCACTACGGGTTATGGTAGATGATTTGTTTAATTTTGAAAGGAGAATTTCTGACGTGTGATATGCTCTCTTTAGCGGACTCGAAATGATGCTGACGGGAGAATCGACAAATTTTGCGATGGCTTCGGCATTCTTTTGCATTTTTCGAATTCCCGGTTTTGTTAACGGCCGATCATCGTTTGGGTAATTTTTTTTACCCCGTTCTTCGGCAATTGCGTGACGAACAATGTACAGCTTCATGAAAGTATATTAATTTTTTTGAGGGAATTCTCGAGGGATAAGCTTAATAAACTGACCATTCCGAAACCGTGATTGTGCAATTGCTTTTTGAATTTCAAACGCATCTTCGCCGTTTCCATGTTTGATTCTGGAGTAACTTCCATCTGCATGAAGAAGGCGGGCACCGGCTGTATCGTGCAAAGCGCCCTCCAGTGATTCCTGCAATACTTGTTTTGCAAGACCTGCGTCATCGATCGGAAACATCAGTTCAACCCTGCGGTCTAAATTTCTTCCCATCAGATCTGCACTGCTCATGAACAATTCTGACGAACCATCATTATTGAACCAAAATACTCTGCTGTGTTCTAAATATCTTCCAACAATGCTGATCACCCTAATATTTTCACTCACCCCGGTTATTCCGGGGCGGAGGCAGCATATACCACGGATGATCAAATCGATCTTGACACCCGCTTTTGACGCAGCGTAAAGTTGCTCAATTATTTTTTGATCGGTGAGCGAGTTTATTTTTAGGATCAACCGCGCTTCTTTTCCGTTTCGTGCGTGATTCACCTCCCGCTCAATAAGTGCGGTAATTTTTTCGCGCAGCGTAATTGGAGCGACTGCAAGTTTTGAAAATGATTCTTTCTTTGAGTATCCGGTTAAAAAATTGAAAACTTCCGAAGCATCATTTGTTATGTCTTCTTTGCAGCTAAAAAAGCTATAATCCGTATAGATGCGGGCATTGACAGGGTTATAGTTTCCCGTTCCGAGATGCACATATCGTCGTAAGCCGTCACTTTCATTGCGAACGATCAGTGCCATTTTTCCGTGAGTCTTTAATCCAACAAGACCATAGACTACATGAACTCCAGCTCCTTCAAGTTGCTTTGCCCATCCGATATTATTCTCTTCGTCAAACCGAGCTTTTAATTCTACCAGTACTGCCACCTGCTTTCCGTTCTCGGCCGCTTCAATCAGAAGCGGGATCAGCGGTGATTCTTTTCCGATCCGATACAATGTCTGTTTAATCGCCAACACCTCCGGATCGCTTGCCGCATTTTTTATGAACTGCACAACAGGAGAAAAAGAATCGTATGGATGATGTAAGAGAAGGTCACCGCGCTGAATGATGCCGAACATATCTTCCGATTCTTCATCTGAAATTTGATGAGCGGGCGAATACGGAGGATCTTTAAGTTCAGGGCGCGGTACTTTCAATAAACTCATTAAATGATTTAATCCAAGCGGCTGTTTGATCGGATAGACATCATCCTTAGTCACTTCAAGATTCTCAATTAATATATTTTTTATTCGTTCAGGCATTGTTTCCTGAACACCAACACGAACAACCGAACCAAACTTTCGCAACCGAATTGATTCCTCAATTGAACTGATAAGATCTTCCGCTTCGTCCTCTTGGATTTCTATATCAGCATTTCGGGTAACTCGGAAAACGTACGATTCTTTAACGATCATTCCGGGAAACAGAAGTTCAAGATTCGATGCAATAAGATCTTCAAGCCATACATATCGATACGATTCGTTCTCTATATTTTCGTTTGGTATTTCAATAAGCCGCGGGAGTACATCCGGCACTTTTACACGAGCAAATCGTTCCTCGCCATTTTTTGAAGTGACAACAACTGCAAGGTTAAGACTGAGATTTGAGATATACGGGAACGGATGCCCGGGATCGAACGCCAATGGTGTTAACACCGGAAATATTTTACGGGCAAATAGATCAGCCAGTTTAGATTTATCCTCGCTTTTAAGCTCGTCAATTTTCAACAAACAAATTCCGGCGTTTGATAATTTTGGATGGAGATCTTTCCAAAAACACGCGCTCATTTGTTTCACCATTGATGAAACGCGTTCGTGGATCGCCTTGATCTGTTGAAGGGGAACTAAACCATCCGGAGAGTATTCTACATAATCAGCAATGATCTGCTCTCGAATTGCAGCAACGCGGATCATGAAGAATTCATCAAGGTTTGAACTGACAATGGACAAAAATTTTACACGCTCCAACAAAGGATGCCGTTGGTCTAATGCTTCTTCCAACACTCTGTGATTGAATTCCAGCCAGCTCAATTCTCTATTGATGAACAGCGATGGATCAACAGTAGATGCACCTTTGTGTATATATGGTAATACCTTCCGATTCTTTGATGGTTGTGTGCGGGAATTTTTTTTAGGCGTTGGATTTAGCTTTGTCCGGTTTTTTTTAAAGTCAATCATACACAATTATAGATGAACATTTCTGTAGAAACAAGTAAAGAAATTGTTAAGAGTTGCTGTCTTCGTTATGTTTTAGGAGTTTTATTAGAATATCAATTTGCACCAATGATAGGTGCCTTTTTTTGTATGGTTGTTAATGTATCATTCTATTTATTCATTTTTTGTTCAATACCCGAAACCTTGCATCGCCATTTCGATGAAATGACAATGATTAGGTATTTTTCACACAGCGACTAGTTGTATGATCATGGACTCTCCGGGAATAAAATGGAAAAGTCCAATTGTAGAAATTATAATTTAAATAACTTAACACTAAGCAAATAATTTCTTAACCATCCACAACTTCTTTCTACAATGAGAGTTAACCACCGGTAATAAGTTACAAATTTTCCTGCGGCTTGGCATCTGAATTGTAATTCTTATTTGAAATAATTATTCAAATAAGGGAAACCAATTCAATGAAAGCAATTTACTCACTTCTCCCGCTTTTTATTTTATTTCATTCTCCACATCATCTTTCTGCAGCAAATAAAATTGATGTGTCTTCTGCACAAACCGGTCAGTTTTCCATTACGATTTCTAATACCGAGAACATACAATGCTTTCAGTTCACCGTACGATCATCGGGAGGAACGATTAAGAATTTAGTAAAAACAGACAGATTATTACAAAACGGTTGGACAACTGCAACGAATATTAAAAATGATACTGTTGCGTATGTTGTTGTCTATAACTTGTTTGGTGATTCTATGGTACCTGGCAGCGGCGGTTGTATTATGTTCAATTGCATCCCCAAAGGAAATTCTCCAACAATAATAATCAGTATCGACAGTGTTAAAGGAACAGATTCCCGCGGAAATTATGTAGAACTCACGACCAACCATTCAAACTATGAATTTCAGAAAAAAATCGGTCAAATCTTTTCAAGCCAAAATACATCGAACGTGCAATCCATAGGAAATTTTCCGAATCCTTTTAACCCAACAACCACCATTACTTTTTCTTTATTGGAAAACGCATTTGTTGCGGTGAATATTTATGACGTCTGCGGAAGATTGATAATGGTTCTGAACTATGGTGAACTATATGAAGGGACTCATTCATTCCAATGGAACGGAAAGAGTGCTGATGGAAGAGCAGTATCATCTGGAATTTATTTTGCCCAGATCAAAACACATTTCGAAACAGTTATCCATAAAATGCTGTTAACAAAATAACGATTATTTCGGGGGTTTCTGATTATTCGAAAAGAGAAACAAAACTGACCCCGTAACCGCCGCTACGATCACCATAGGAAGAAAAGTCTTATTCGACTCATGGTCTTTTTTCTTTCCAATTCGCGTTAGATTTTCCTGTGTTATACTGGAACGAATTTTTTTTATTTTCAACACAAACGTTTGTTCCACCTCTTTTCCATTGATTGTCATCGGCAGTATCAAAGTTAACGATCCACCGTATTGCTTCAATATTTCTTTCCGTGTAATTGGATCAGCGTTGTCGGCAGTCTTAAAGAGAGATTGTAGTTTTTTATTTTGCAATGTACGAAATGGCGCAATTCGTGTATCGGCCGAACCGTTTTTCGGTATGGTTAATGATGTTGGGACGAAGAATTCATTTTCAATAAATCCCACCGGATAATATTTATTATTGATACCGATCATGGCTCGTTGATAATGAAGATACAATGACTGATTCATCATATTTGATATTAAAACAGTGATCGTAGTGTCATCCACCGAAAAAGAAGCTTTCAAATACTCGTTTACAAATACGAGAGAATTCCTTTCTCGCGTATTCATTAATTCGTATTCAAATGCGTACCACCGTTGTTTTTCTTTTAGGGAACGCGAAGGAGCGGAACAGCCAGGGAGAAGTATTTCCAAGATGAGAACAACAACTAATAGCATTGCAATATTTTTTATTATCATTACTCTATATGTATTTTATAAGAAGTAGTCGTGTGTGGGATGCTCTATTGAGGAGTAACACTGATTATACATGGCTGAGTTACAAACATCCAATACCCTTTTCCCGGTTCGATCAATGTTGGTGATACATAATCATTGTTTGTGTAGCTAAATATACTCCCCGCAAGGATCGCCGAAGGGGGAGACGACTGAAGCGACGTGACCGGGACGCTTTGTGTCAGTGATCCGATAAGAATCCATTCATTCCCCGAAGTGACCGTGATCGTATAGGTGTTCAACGAATCACCATGGAGAACAGTTGAATCATTGCTAAAACAGTACGCCCAATACCCTTTCCCGTTTTCAAGCGTATCACGGCTGGATAACGCCCCATTTGCAAAACCATAGACGCGTCCGGGCATTGCTGACGGAAAAATCATGGAAGAACGATAATCAGAAAGAATCCGATCGACCGATACAAGATTCCACCCGCTCTGCAGCTGTACAACAGTTGTTGAATCAATAGAATTATTGTAGGATATGGGAGGTCCAGAATAATTTCCATTCACGGTAATGCTCGGACCAATGACCATTACTGTATCAATGGTAACCATATTTTGGAAAAACAAACCGGAATTACTCGTGATGCTTTGCCCAATACCATTCATGACCACACCGGCATTTGCAATTCCTACACCTCGCAAATCCCAAACTCCATAATTCACAATATTTCCAGTTATATAAATGACAGGACCATTGGCACCCGGACTTCCTGCAGTATTAAATGTTCCACCTGATTCAACAATGATATCACCAAGGATCGTTAAACTTTTTCCATTATCACTTTTTCGGACGACCAATCTTCCGCCGTATGGAATGATAACCCGTGCTACCGAATTGTTCGCACCAACTGCACAATATCCTTTCCCTGAATCAACAAATGCGGTATCTGCTGCCGTTGGCGCGCCAAAGGGCACCCAATTAGTGTCCGTACCGAAATTTGAATTACCCGAATTGTTTGCCCAATGCTTGATCTCTGAATGACTGATTGTAACGGTACAAAATATTATAAAAAAACAAAAGATACGTTTACCAAATTGAGTTCTCATTATTCACCCCAAAAAATATTTTTTTAAAGATGGAGAAAGATTATTGTGTTACAGTAATTGTGCACGGCTGATACACATACATCCAATAACCTTTCCCCGGCTCTAATACCGTTGGAACTGTATACTGTAAACCATTAAAACCAAAAAGACTGCCAGGGGCTAAAGCAGAAATAGGTGTGACTATTATATTATTGATCGATGTAGGGTTTGAAATGGAGCCAAGAAGGATCCATCTATTTCCCGTCGGCACTATTAAAGAGAAAGTATTTATCGATACACCTGCAATTGTTTCTGTGCTGCCCAAATAATAATACGCCCAATATCCATTTCCTGTTCTCATCGAGTCTGGTATAAAATAAAGGCTTCCTGTAAAACCCGCTATCGATCCAGGTACAGAATTTCTAAAAACTTCCTGCGGTGTTCGGTCAATCGGAACTCGCGGAAGTGAGACCAGATTCCAACCGGTATTTGTGTTAACAGTAGTCACCCTGCCGCCGAAGTTTTGAAATAATGAAAATGTGTTTTGATGCAGATCAGTGATCATCACTTCAGGAGCTTCATCTCCATTCATATCTGCTGAGGCAAGACCTAAGGCCATATTTATCAATGGCATCTGCAGCGCCTTGGTAAATAGAATGTTTGCAGCAGAATAATTCTCAAAAATGTCAATACCTGTGCTATCTGTTGTTGAGATAAGAATGTCGGGTTTACCATCACCATCGATATCATTCACAGCAGATGTGATAGGGAAACCGGAGAGTTGAAAATGGGTAGGAAGGTCAAACGTGATATTCCCCGACACTGAGATATTCTTTAGAATCATGAACGATCGGTTCTCATCCGAGGTGACCATCAGGTCAATTCGTCCATCGGAATCTGCATCAATGTTATTTACAGAGGAACTTTTTTCAGAAATATTCACAGCAATGTCGGATCCAAATAAGATATTTCCAGGTGAGCTGATATTTTTTTTAATGGCAATATAATTGGAGGAGTTATCAGAAAAAATCAACTCAGGTTTTCCGTCACCATCAAGATCAGTGGATAAGATCCCGGTAGCAGTGGGGGAAGATGGAATTGAACCAATAAACTGGAATGAGACGTTTGATGGTGTGCTTGTGTTACGAAAAATATAGGTTGCACTGCTTTCTTGCACACATATTGCAATATCGCATTTCCCGTCGTTGTCAAGATCTTCTGCTATAGAAAATTTTGTTCCTACAGGATTCAAAGCAATGTCAATCCGAGGTTCAAAACCAATTGTTCCCATTGTTGATCTGTTTGTGAAGATCGAAAAGAATGGACTGTAATATGGAACGGTAATGACATCGAGGTCACCGTCATTATTGACATCAATACGGTGAATTGTGTACGGGAAAAAACCTGCTCCATAATCTGCTTCATAAGAAAAATGATAGTTCTTGATCGTATCAACAATACCGATCGATCGATACATTCCAACCGAATTTCCATATAAGTGTTCAATTGCTAGATCCGGAATCGTATCACCATCAATATCTGAAACGATCATAGAGAATGGACCGCTATTTGCAGCAGGATATTCCACCGCTTCTGCGAATGTTCCGTTAACAATCTCTCCAATGCCGGTAAATTGATGATTAAAC
>DMPG01000078.1:21461-30848 GCA_003456055.1 Bacteroidota bacterium
GTGTATTTGAAAATCCCGAACCATTGATGGTGATGAGGGAACCGGAGGATGCACTTAACGGTGTGAAATTTGAGATGACAATGCTCTGTGAAAATGAAAGTGATGTCATGATCAATACTAGAACCAATGCGCTCCACTTCGATATGAACAATCGGTTCCTCATTTCTTTAAAACGATTGTACAAGGATTGTTAACATATAACCAATATCCTTTTCCGGGAATGATCGAGGTGGATGGCGAGTATGTTCCATTGAAACCAAATACACTCGGTTCGATCGCGTTGAGTGGAATCGTACTGAGTGAAGACAACGAAACGGAATCGGAGAGCGAACCAAACAACACCCACTTACCACCGGTAGGAATTGTTATTCCGACAGAATCAATTGAACTTCCAGTTACTGATTCAGTTGTCGCAGTATTATAAAACGCCCAATAACCTGCTCCCTTGGTCAAAGAAGTATCTGCACTATAGGAGCCGGAGAGGGGAGAATATGAAAAAACAGATCCAACGGAATTCGGAAAAAACAAATTTTTGGACATCGGTGTTTTACTCACCGGAGGCGAAACAAGATTCCATCCTGTATTGACCGGCATCTGGACAGTGATCACTTCAGGTTCGTAATTTTGCGGATCAAAATTAGTCCATCCTGCACTCCATTGTTGATTCATTGGAACGCCCGGAACAAACGCACCTCTGTATGTTGCCGAATTATCGAACCATGCATCACCGAATAATGAACCAACAAAATCTGCCGAGGCAACATCCGGTTCAGTTCCGATCGGCGGCACCGGATCGTTCGAGGTATTCAGTGCGAAAGCATTTGATTGGAGACCGATAGCGGGAACATCGCGCGGGGTTGAACCGATATTACCGTTAGTATTGAACCACGTGACAACATTGAATCCGGATATTGCGACGCTTTGTAAAAAAACATTTTTTGTGCGCGCCTGCAAACTCGTATTACGAAATTGCAGTGTTCCGTTACGTGCCGAAACCTGACTATTGGTATCCCATAATGCTATCCCGTAATCAAATCCAAGGAGAAGAGCATTGTTCAAACTCAATTCTGATCCGGACTGCAAAGAGACGACACAAAACCATCTGAATAGAGCTAAAGCCTGAGAAGCATTTGTGTCTGCTGCGGGACCGATCAGTGATACATTACTGATCCTCGTCTTTGTTTTTGGAAGCGATGCCGGAAGTGAGGGATGATTGTCTGACTCTATTCCGTTTGTTGAAAGAAATACATTCTCTATATATAAATTAGGGTCTCGTTTCGCATATAAAAATTGGAGCCGGCCGTCATGTCCGTATTTCGTACCAAAGTTATCATCGCGGCATCTCCAGCTAATAAGATGTTTTGCATCGACCGTTCCGCCAAGAAATTGTATATCATCATCGTTCGAAAAACTAATCTGAACATGATCGATCACTGTTTTTCGCCCAACGCGGTCTAATGTTAATCCATTGATCTCGTTTTCTGAACCAACATTATCCCCGGGATATTCTATTCTAACATACCGGAACACTCCGCTCGAATCGTCGCTATTCATTCCCCCGTAGAAAGCATTTGAGTTTGGTACACTTCCGAATCCTCCTTCAACCTGCGTATTATTTCCATTATTCGTTGGAGCATCTCCACAAATAACAATTCCGCCCCAATCACCCGGGCTCCGTGAACCACTTGGAAGATCGCTGGTGAATATGATCGGGTTTTGTGCTGATCCGTTTGCAATGATCTTCGCACCCCGCTGAATAATAAGAGTTCCCATTGAAGACTTATCACCGCGGATAATAGTACCAGCAGGAATGATAAGAGTCGCTCCCGCATCAACAAAAGTCCATCCCGTAAGCAAATATGTTGTATCAAAAGAAAGTGTTCGAATTGTTCCTGATGGTATGTGGTACGGCATGTGATAATTACCAACACCAACTCCGGGACCGAGTACAGCGCGTGGTCGTTGAGAATATGCAGCAGAGGGGAATACTGACAACATGAGTAGGCAACACAAAAAAACAAACGTAATAGAATTTTTTGTTTTCATAATATTTTTTATTTTAAGCGAAACTATTTCTGAGAGACATCTGAAAAATGATTGTCTTTTGTCATTCTGACACTGACTCTGAGCAGAGCGAAGAGGAAGTGGAAGAATCTCGTTTTTATTTTTGAGTGAAAAATCAAGATTGCTTCGTCGCTTTGCTCCTCGCAATGACTTTTTTCGGATCTCTCCTAATTCTTAGTTTGTGGTTTTGAATACACGAATATTTTTTGAGTGCTTTGATCTTCTGAGTAAACGATAAGCTGCTTTTTTTTGACAAGATCTACTCTATAGCCTATGTCTTTTAAGGTGGTTTCAACAATAATGCTGTCGCACCATTGAGTTGCATTTCCTTCCAACGTAATAGTCATTGGATAACTATTGTTTGAAGCCTGACAATAAACGATGAACGTATCGCACTGAGCTTTGCTCGTCGCTTCTCGGATATCCGTATATGTTCCTTCTGAGGGAATTCTTCTTTTACCGGGAATATCTTTAAATCGAAAATCAAAAATTCCCAACGGCGGAGAAGGGGGTATTGGTGCTTCACCAAGGCTCTTGTCGTATCCATACGTTGCCGCAGGATCAAGACCAAAGACGATGCTGTGATTGTTTCCGCTGTGATCCAATGCTTTTAATGTCAATCGATACGATGATTCATTTTCAATTGAATCGTTTGCAAAAAAAGTAAATAGAAAAACAAGAAATGCGTTTACGATGTTCATCGATAGTATTTATCTTGTTCCCAAACTCTGTTTGGGAACGGTGATTAAAGAAACTCCGTTTCACGTATTTATTGCGAAGTGGAACTATTNNGTATCGCCGAGCTCTGCTCGGCGACCTTGATTATTTCACCGACCGGAGGTCGGCGATACACTGTTCACTCAATCTGTCTGTGATCTCTCGTTCCCAATCACAAACGGATCACTTTATCTTGTTCCCAAACTCTGTTTGGGAACGGTGATTTAAGAAACTCCGTTTCGCATATTTATTGCGAAGTGGAACTATTNNGTATCGCCGAGCTCTGCTCGGCGATCTTGATTATTTCCATAATTTCAAAAATTATCTCACCGACCGGAGGTCGGCGATACACTTTTCACACAATTATCTTGTTCCCAAACTCTGTTTGGGAACGAGAGGATGTCTCAATTTATTATTTAATCAGAATCATTCGTTTTACTGAAATATAACTGCCTGTTTGAATTCGATAGAAATACATTCCGCTCGATAATGCCGTTCCGTTGAATCGAACAGTATAATGTCCTTGCTGCTGAACCTGATTCACCAGCGTAGCAACTTCTTTTCCGAGAATATCAAATACTTTTAAAGAGACCCGTTCAGTTGAAGGGAGAGCATATTGAATTTTTGTTTCCGGATTGAATGGATTTGGAAAATTTTGAGAGAGAGAAAATTCCCGCGGGGATTCTATCTGTTGATCATCAACAGATGTAAGCACCTTAGTATATTTTGCTCCTGTTTTAATGATAAGAATATCCCTGCTGGCTGCACCTTCAGGAATAATAACAAAACCATTTTGCAGCATGTCTGTTTGCGCAAAGGCTGTTCCGGAAAGCGGTTTGATCGTCCATGCATCAGCATATTTTGCAAGTTCGGTGATACTCCAAAAAACAGATGAAGCATTGGTAAGAACGCTGTCTCCGTCAATCTGCACTCTGTAAGAATCAATTTGAGTCTTACTGGTGAAACCGCGATAATCTACCAGAACTCCCGAGAATAATCCTTGGGGGAAAAAGGTTGGGCGTCCGGGAATCGTAAGAAAACGGCTTCTGCCGGAATATGATGGCGGCGGCGGCGGTACCATGAATGGTGTTTCGTTAAAAGCACCAAGCTTAGAATTAGTATCCAAGCCAATAGTGTTACCCGGATTGACACCCAACTTATGGGAGTATGAATACACTTCGCCGATTGCAAAATTGATCGTTGCACTGAACGAAGAGACTGAATCCTGTGCAATGCCCTTTGAGATGAAAACACAAGCAACGAACGTGAGGAGTAATAAACGTTTCATAGATGAGCACCTTACTAAATGAATGAATGGAAAAGTTTGAAAAATTTTGTTTCTAATTTCATTTCGCTTAAAACCTACAGAAAGCGAAGCATAGAATATTATAAAGACATCTGAAAAACTTCTGAACCATAGTATCCGCAACCTTTAGGGTTGCGAAAAGCAATTGAGTTAGAGTTTTTTTACGCACGCACAAAGCGTGCGGATATATTTTTCAGGTGTTTCAAATAAATACTATTGAGAAAGGTCATATGAACATTTTATTTTCTATACCGTTATTGTTGTTTCAATTAACACCCCCATCCGATGCGTTAAAATTCATCACAGCTGAAAAACTTCGTTCACATATTGCCGTTCTTGCGCATGATTCACTTGAAGGACGCGGTCCATCTTCTACGGGTGATAAAAAAGCAACAGCGTATATCGTTTCACAATTCAAAAAATTCGGGCTAAAACCTGCCGGAGAGAAGGGAACATTTATTCAAAAAGTTCCATTGGTTGGTGTTACTGTTGATAATACGACAATGTTGAAGATTGGAAATGCGAAAGAGCAAATGGAACTTGCGTATTCAACTGATTTTGTGGCAACCACCGGAACGTATGAACCGTTGATCGAATTCCGCAATGCGGAGTTGGTCTTTGTCGGTTTTGGAATTGTCGCTCCGGAACAGCAATGGAATGATTACAAAGATGTTGATGTGCGCGGAAAAATTCTAGTAATGATGAATAACGATCCTTCATCCGACGATCCGAAATTCTTTGCAGGAAAAGGGAGAACGTATTACGGACGATGGACGTATAAATATGAGATCGCCTCTGAAAAGGGAGCATTGGGAGCAATTGTCATTCACACAACTTCATCCGCGGGTTATCGTTATGAAGTGATCCAAAATTCATGGAGCAGAGAGATGTTCGATCTGGAAGAAAAGTCCTCTTCCAATACATTAAAACTAAAAGCGTGGACAACAGAAGAAGCCACAAAAAAATATCTGCAGCTGGCCGGATTCAATCTTGACTCATTGACTGTAATGGCGCAATCCAGCTCATTCAAACCTATTCCGCTTGGACTTACATTGAATGGAACAATGAGATCTGTGATTAAAAAAATTGAAACAAACAATATCATCGGTAAAGTGGAAGGAAGCGATCCAGTATTGAAAGATCAATATGTCATTTTTACTGCACACTACGATCATTTCGGAATTGGAAGACCGATCAACGGCGATTCGATCTATAATGGCGCGCTTGATAATGCTTCGGGAACTTCGTTGATGTTGAACCTTGCCGAAACATTTTCTTCCCTAAGAGAAAAACCAAAACGCTCAATGCTGTTTGCAGCAGTTGCTGCGGAAGAGCAAGGACTGCTCGGCTCGAAATATTATGCGATCAATCCCACTGTTCCTGCAAAAAAGATCGCTGCAAATATCAATACTGATGTCATCAATATTGTCGGACCGACGTCGGATATTTCATTTCAGGGAAGTGACCGTTCTTCGCTCGGGAACGATCTTGCGGCGATCGGAAAAGAAATGAATTTTACTGTGCAGCCAGATCGTGCACCGGAACAAGGCGGATTTTTCCGGAGCGATCATTTTAGTTTTGCGAAAGTGGGTATTCCTGCAATGTCGATGGGAGGGGGAAGTAACGTTATCGGGGTTGACACTGCGGTTGTACGGAAATTACGGGAACGGGGAGGAAAAATCTACCATCAGCCGACCGATGAATTGTATGACGATTGGAATTATGACGGAGCGTTGCAGCAAGCAGAGATCGTCATCCGCTTGGCGTGGAGAGTTGCAAATATTATCGAAATGCCGTATTGGAACAGCGGAGATCAATTCGAGCTGGTACGAAAAAAATCGTTGGCGAAGTAAGGGCATCTCTAAAAACTTTAACATGTAATTTATGGAACCAACCACCAACGGTGTCCCCTTGGGACTTGCGAAGGTTATGAAAGAATTATACTGAACCTTCGTAAGGTTTAATAATATTAAAGGAACGAACAAATATATTTTAGAGATGCCCGATGGAATTGTGACTACGATGTTTTGTTCTTTATAAATTCGACAACAATCATCGCATCGCTGATCGGATCGATTGATGGAGATTTAAAATTTGCATCGAGTCGTGCGGCAAGGCGTTCGAGAGCCGAATGAACATTCTCCGGAAGAGCAGAATCATCAATTGCGGATTGGATCAATTTAATAAAATCTTCGGAAGATTGGTGATAGAAATGCTGAAGAGCAATCCCTGCAATACGTCGTGCAGTCGTGCGGGTGCGCCCAGAGTTTTCATTCGGACGAACGCGCTGCAGTTCTGTATCGATTTGAAGGAGCCAGTTCATTTTTCTTATTTTATCAAAGCCAGTTTTATGGTTTGTTTGTAACTTCCTGATCGTAGTTCACAAATATAAATTCCCCCTGATAACTTCGATGCATTCCATTGTTGTGTAAATCTGCCTGGAGACATTTCTTGTGCAATGAGTATTTCAATTTCTCTCCCCATCATATCGTAAACAGTAAGCGTCACAAACGAGGAAATAGGAAGGTTGAAAGCAATAGTTGTAGCAGGATTGAACGGGTTTGGAAAATTCTGCTCAAGAAAAAAGTGATTTGGAATTTTATCTAAGTGATCGGTAAGGACATCCGAAGCATTTGATACTGAAATATTCCACAAGACGGAATCTCTCAACAGTGTGCTCGGATCGTTTCTTACTAACAATGTTGTATCGCGAACAATGCAATATGCCGTATGCTGACCGATTCCAAAATCTTTTGCAACGATCTTGAATGTTGATTCGTTTTCGCCATTTCTTCTAATCCCATCAACAAACCATTCAACCTCAATACTTTTGCCGGTTGGATTTAGATGGATTATGGAGAGAATGACCGATTGAGTATCCGAGAGAAATATTTCAGGCGAGATTGGTGAAAACGATTCTATAGGGCGCAAGAATTTATAATATGATGTAACGAATGTTTCCGAACATACTTCGCAAAATGGCACTCCGAGACTTAGCATTTTGCAGCTGAGTTTAGGACGATACCATCCTGTCGTGTGATAGTGTGCACCCTCAAACAACCCTACCACAGAACCATACTGTGCAGTTTTTGGAGTGGGAATCGGAGTGGTCTTTACGATCCAAGACTTCCATTTTATCTTATCAGGAACAGTTTCTTTTGTTGTGTTTGGTTCTTCAATATCCGGATATCCCGGATAAGCATCTGAATATTCATCGCCAAGTCCTGCAAACGAATGTCCCAATTCGTGTGTGACAATTTCCAATGCAGAACTATTTACAGACGTGATCGCAATTCCGCCTCCCGAACCGCCGTATTCAGTATCATTAACGATCATGATTACAATGTCGTATTCCGGTATGAGATTTTGTAACAACGTGTATGCATTGTTTGAACCGGCCGAATTGATGGTAATAAGCCGGGCAATATTGTATGTATCGTATGTGCTATTAAAGTACGTGTTTCGGAAGATACTACGAGATGGATGGTCAGAACCTGAATCCGTCGATGCTACCGAGATAGCAAAGGCATTAAAGAAACTTTTGTATCCGGAATTCGGCGGAGTATTAAGAAATGAATTAAGATTGTTTGTGGCATCGGTAATGAATTGGGGCAGCTGCTTTGCCGTATAACCTTCGGATAAGAAAACGATATTGATTCTTTTTGCATTTGGTCCATTGTTTAATAACTGTTGAAGTGTTCCCTGAGCAAATGATGACTGGAACAACCATGCAATGCTAAAGAAGACAGCAAAAACCAGTTTGTAATGAATGGTGCTCATTGTTTACCCTGCAAATATAGTTCAATAGTGCCTAGCAACAGTCTATTCAATCGTTGTGATTTTGTTTGGGCAGGGAGCAGTGTTGTTCGATAGAAACGGATTCGACGCATGTCTTTGAAATACGGAACCCTCAGAAAAAATTCTACATCATTCTGAATTACTTCTTTTTTGATCAATCGTTGTGAAGAATTTGGGTCTTCATATTCATAGTGTTGAATAGAAGGGTCGTTGACAGTGTTCACGAAGATCGGTGAACCATTGTCAGACAATACTTCTAATGAAATACCGATATCATTATTTACCGCACGGCTTTCCTTCAATGTTCCAGGACGAACATTTGATTCCAACAAGGAAATAGTATTGTCCTTCAGGCGGAGATGGAGAAATACAATTCCATCCTGAGAAAACAGCAAGCCTGAAAAAAGAACGAGTAGGGCGCATTTTTTTTTGATCATTGGTTTTATGGTAAAATATTTTATCACTACTGCTTTATTGTAATCAGCATTACTATTCTTTGATGTTTAAGGTACTCATTCTAATACATTACAAAGCAAAACGCAAATCGTTATGGTGTAAAAACAACCTTTCCAATTTCACACTCACCGCACCGTTCAACAACACAATACCGTTTATGCAATTGAATTAATCCCTGCTGTTGGTATGCAAATTCGATTTTTAATTTATTGTTCACTAACTGTTTATTCATTGTGCGCAAGATGGCGTTATCTTCCAACAATGGAAGCTCGACTGCGATATTCAAACAATGTTCAAAAATATCTTCCTTGCCGAATACGTTTGCGTATAAACAGACAAACGGTATGATCGTATTGACAATAATGTCGAACATTCGTGATTCACCAAGGATAGAATGTTTTTTATGTGTTGCTTCAGTAAATGAATAATGGTAATTCCAGAATGGATGATCTCCTGCATCGAACACTCTTACCAGTTGATCAATTTTTGATTCTGGCGATGAATATTTTCCACTCACAATCGTAATGATTGATTTGAACAATGATTGATGAATTATTTTTTGCAGGAACACACTAGCCGTTGCAATTCGTATTGTCGGAAAATTTGATGGGCGGGTGGGAGAAAAAATCCAATCAATATGATCGATCTGTGAGAGAGGGATTTTCTTTGGTAATTCGCTCCATGCTGAATGAAGAGAATGAATGTGAACTTTGGAATCTTGATCGTTCGTTTCATTGAGCGATGGGAGTAACCCCGATGCCATAAAGAGAATGGATTCCAGTTGTAGTGAGGATAAGTCAGTTCCATCAGCGTTTTCATTCAGCGCAATCAGCGAGATCAAAGAAATATTTTGTGCCAGTTTCTTCATTGGTTCGCGATTGTTGGAATATCCCAATCCATCCATCACTTCTTCATACAGTAATTGTTCCCACGCGATCTTTTGTTTGAACAGCAGCTTGTCAATGTTTGCGTCGGGCAGCGGAATATCATCAACTATTTCGTTATACGGTGGGCGTGGTTCGCCAATAATGCGCACCTGAGTAATG
>DMPG01000168.1:0-984 GCA_003456055.1 Bacteroidota bacterium
GCACCGAAGGGTATTATACGCTACGACGTTCCTTCATAGCAGTAGATCGTGAAAGAATATGGAGTAGATCATAATCCCCTCTCATTAAAGCTTCTTTTTTTGCCCGGCTCCATTTTTTAATTTTTCGTTCATATTCAAAAGCATATCGTATGTCAGAAAATTCGGATGACCATAATAATTTTACAGGTAAACGTGAGGATGTATATCCTTCATAACGACTTGAATTATGGTCATTTATTCTTTGCTCTAAATCGGTTGTAGACCCAACATAGTAAGAGCCGTCAGAGCACAAAACAATATAAATCCACGCTCTATTCATAAAATAAATATACTATTCATCCTTCCTTACGGGATCGTAGACCGGCGCGCTTCGCTTGCTCAGGATGAACATGCTATAGAACAAAAATAAAACTAGTTGTTCACCCTGAGTAAGTCCTGCTGTTTTTCGCAGGACGCACCGAAGGGTTCCATATAAAATTATTCTACGCCAACAACGATCAGTTTGCGATTCAGCGTTATCTGTTTTAATTTCCCCTGTGAAAAATTCGCATTGAACTCGCGGCGAAGTTCACGAAACAATGCCGATGGGCTTTGCATATCTTTATCCTGTATCCATGCAAGGTAGTCGATCGTGTTATCTGCAACAACATTTTCCTTCACGCGTCCAGCAATCTTCTTCAATGTTTTTGCTGCAGCGTCGGCAATGTCGTATTTCGTATCCTGGTCGAACTGACCAACGATCGTAAAAATGATCTTATACTGAGCACCGTTTTTCAGATCATCCTGCCAATAGGAATTGATTCTTGAGATAACATTGTTCAATGCGTTCGTCATCGCCCCTTCAACAAGTGCGTTTGCTGGCGCTGCAGATTCTTCGCTGTATCCTGTTTCTACGCCAAGAAGACGAGCCGTCGTTGTTTCATATGCACGGATCGAAACGGATGCTTTGCGTACTTCGGATGAACCAACTTTGCGCGTATCGAC
>DMPG01000168.1:1082-3074 GCA_003456055.1 Bacteroidota bacterium
TTTTGCGTGAGGTATGATTCAATGACTGACGCCCCCTGTTTTAGCACCGCATTTGACCGCAATTCATCCAATGGATTTTGTCCTGATTTCACTTCGGGTAATGCCATCAATGTCGGCAGACCGATCTCATCAGTCACATCCTCTAGTTTTGCAATCACTCGTCGATCAACGAGATAGTTCATAACTGCAGCCCGGTTGATCCGGAATTGTTTTTCAACCCGTATCTTTTCTCCGCCGGCAAGTTTTACACGACTTTCAAAACTATTTGCTTCCCACGCAACAAATTTTTGAACATTATCGGTCGCAAATAATTCCTGTTCTACAGGAGCAAATTTTCGCTTTTCTTCATCACTGCGGACCAATCCATCAAGACCGGCGCCGCCATACACAACAAGATAAACAGCTGCCTTTCGAGCATCGATCTCCGCCAGTTTCACCGATTCTTCTTCCTTGAATCCAAATAATCCGGATTTTCCTCCGATACCTTTGGATTTGATCAATACTTCGTCCGCTGTAACAGCTTCAATGAATGTCGCCTGACGCGAATCAGGAAGATTTCCTTGTGAGAAAAGTTGAACTGATACGAACAGAATAAGAACTAATAAGGTTTTCATAGCTATCTCAGAAAATTTATTTTAATGAAGGTAATGCATAATTGATGTAAAGATAAAAACCCAAACCGGAATATTTTGTGTCTGGACCCACAGCATCGGAATTCTTCGTTTCGTTCTTATCTTTATCAGTGACTGTCGCTGTCCACACATTGTTCTGTGGGAAAAGATTATATTCCGCCCCGCCGCCGATCAACAGCGTCGGAGTAATATACATTTCAAGTCCAACCCGGCCATCCATTCCAATCATATCATGGGTAAGGGAATAACTGAGATCGTCATTGTTTTTATCTTTACCGGTAGCAGAAAGATAGGTCATCCAATATTTAAGATCAGCCTGGAACAACAATCCAAAACGTCTGAAATAGAATTTTTTCACCAGACCAAAATTTGCATATCCGGAAAGTGATGCACCGATATCAAGGGAACTGTCAATGCCATTTTGTATGCCAAGCACATTATACTTAGGAAGATAGAATTTTCCATCGATGCTCATAAACCCGAGCGTTGCGCCCATATGGAACCACAGTTCCGATATTTTTGTGCTATTGGCAATATTACCCTGAAGCCAGAAGAACGGACCGATTGCAGATTTTGTTTCGTTCGTAACACTTATACCAAAATTGTATTTTGATAGGTCGAATTTTTTTGTGCTTTTACTATTGTCGAATGGTTTAATATTCACCGGAATCGATCCCAATCCTATAACCGCGTTTATTCCAATCATCGGAATTTCCGTTACTGAAAGTCCGGGCGAATAATTCGACCCGGTAATGGTTTGCGCGTACGATGTTGCAGACTCATCGTTCTTATTATTTGCAACTTCTCTGATCTTGATAAATCCTCTTCTATTTTTTTTGATCTCGCCGGCTTCATTCTCCTCCAACTCTTCAACCCAATAGGTATCATCCAAACCGATCCCTTCGCGGTTGCCAAGATTCAATTGAACTCCGAACGTGGTTGTTTCATACACTGTACCGGTCAATCGAAACGCTTCCAATTTTTTAGTTTCTGTTGCAATATTAAAAGAGGAAACGGTAACCGCTTCCCGGAACACTTTCCAATCAACATCGTCATTGCTGTCTACATCTTTTGTCTCCGAACGTTCAATACCGCTTCCCTCCCATCCATTGGCCGCGCCGACGAACACGACTGCTGGTTTGTTCGATTGATCGATCTTTAATTGATACCATAACAGACCGAGTTTGATCTCATGCGAATATGTTATCGTTGGGATCTTACGAACAACTTTTCCTTTGTCATTCTTCTCAAGCCGTTCATCGTGAGTTATAGACCGTTTGTAATATTCAATATACGGCACATAAAAAAAACCCGAATTAAGGATCGATTCCAATTGCGCTGCGGAGAGCCCGGCAGACTC
>DMPG01000214.1:0-2908 GCA_003456055.1 Bacteroidota bacterium
AATCCGCGCTCAAATAATCCAACGATAGTCTGCATCGCCTGTTCTTCATCTTCTCCCTCAAACTTCAATTGCAATGTTGAACCTTGCTCTGCAGCGAGCGTCATTACCCCAATAATACTTTTCCCGTTGATTTCAAATCCATCTTTATAAATAAAAAATTCGGACTTAAACTGGGCTGCAAGTTTTACTAATCCGGCTGCCGGGCGTGTGTGCAATCCTGCTCTATTTTTTATGGTTACTTCTTTTTCGATCATATCAGAATTGTCGGTTCAAGACCATTGAGGAAAACCAGAAGAGCATTTCCCGCGCAGGCGTATCGCGCAATTTTTCTAACTGCAGATTCGCCTGACGAATATCCTTATCTATTGATTGTTTAGCAAGTTCTAAAATCCCGTATCGTTCATAGATATCTTTTACCAGCGGAATGTTCTTTGCCGATGTCCCTTTGTTCTTAAAGATCGACTGGATCAATTTTTTATCTTTTCCCTGAGCGCGTTCAAACGCACGGATCAGCAAAAATGTCTTCTTTCCTTCAATGATATCTCCGCCGATCTTTTTGCCGAATTCTTTTTCGTCCGCAACAACGTCAAGCAGATCATCCTGAATCTGGAATGCACGGCCGATATATGTTCCAAACGAACGGAGTGCACGGATCTCTCGTTCCGTTCCGCCGCCAATTAACGCTCCGATTTCAGAGGAAACCGAGAATAATTTGCCCGTTTTTTTAGCAATCATAGAGAAATAATCATCAATCGAAACATCGTGCAGCATTTCATATTCTTTGTCGAATGCCTGACCTTCACACACTTCAACAACACCTTCGGTAAACACATCGGCAACCTGTGCAATCGCTTTCGATCGTGTCCGTAATAATTCACGATATGCAAGTGCCACAAGTTCGTCACCGACAAGGATCGCAATATTACTGTCCCAACGGACATGAACGGTTGCTCTGCCGCGACGGGATTCAGCATTGTCCATTATATCGTCATGGACAAGCGTGAAATTATGAAGCACTTCAATGGCAACAGCAGCATTCAATGCCTCGTTCATCGATCCGCCAACCGCTTCGCAGGAAAGAACGATCAACAACGGACGCATCCGTTTTCCGCTTGCCGAAAGAACGTACCTCATCGGCTCATAGAGAGAAACCGGTTCTTTCTTACGGATACAGGAATGGATCTTCTGATCGATCAGCAATTTATACTTGTGATATTTTTTTTCGGGTGATCTCATAGAATTGCTTGCCGCTACCACATAAAAACACAAAGAAAAGATTTTATTTCTTACGTATCAGATTTTTACTGAATTGCAATTTTTCTATCGAAGGAACTCCGATTAAAAACATGGCACCTTTACACTCCAGCATTAATTGTTCGATCGTTATTCTTAAGCCTTTTTTGCCATTGCTCATTAATGCTTTTAACATCGGGCGTGCAGAAGCTGTCATATCAGCACCAAGAGCAATCGATTTTGCACACTCAATTCCGTTAGAAATTCCGCCGGACGAAATGATGGTCAATTTAGGATGAATATTTTTTTTCAATGGAACAACCTCCTGCAAAGCATCGGTTGTCCGTATTCCCCAATCCCAAAACGGATTCCAATCAATTTCTTTGTTATCGATCCGACGAAGGATCTCAACACCTGCCCAGCTTGTTCCTCCCGCACCGGCAATATCAATCGTTCGAACACCAATATCAGTCAATCGCTGCGCAACATCGAATGAAATTCCGGCTCCAATTTCTTTTACAATGACTGGAATTGAAAGTCCTTTGACTAGTTTTTCAATCCCATTCAGCACTCCGCGGAAATTCGTATTCCCTTCCGGCTGTAAAAATTCCTGCAGCGGATTACAATGAACTGCAAACGCATCCGCGCCGATAAGATCGGCTAGTTTTTGTATTGATGAAATATCTTTTAATGCTGCAACTTCAGGTGCACCGATGTTTCCGATGATCGGAATTGAAGGTGCAGCTGACCGCACAATGGAAAACGATCGGTGGTAGGTTTTATTTTCAATCGCCTGCCGCTGACTTCCCACGCCCATTGCAATCTGATATTCTTCGCACACTTCCGCTAATTGCCGATTGATCGTTTCCGCTTCAGGATATCCCCCCGTCATACATGAGATCAGGAACGGAAAGGATAATTTTTTTCCAAGGAACATTGTTGCAGTATCAACATCCGAAAGATTGATCTCGGGGAGCGCGTTGTGAACGAATTCCCACTCTTCAAATCCGGAAGTTTTTTTCTTGAACGAAACATCCTTCTTCATCGTCAGTTGAACATGATCTCGCTTTCGGGAAGTTGTCGTTCGTTGTTTCATTGAAAAAATAATACCCAAATAATTAGGAATATGCAAGAAAGTGAGTTCATTAAATCTTTTTGTACACAGGCAAATGAAACAGATTATTGCTTGAAATGTGAACGGAAAAAAACCAGCGGACGAAATGCCAAAATAGCACTGACTATTCCCTTAAAAACTATTTCACCGAATACAATCGACGCAACTTCAAGATTAGAGAAAACACCGCCAAAAGCGATCAGATTAAATAATAAACTGTCAAGCGGAATACTGACACTATTGCTTTTAAAAACCCGCATTCCCCACGTATTGCTGATAAAATGCTGGTAGATTTCAGTATCAGCTGTTTCGGCAAGCACTATGGCGATAAGGGATGCAGCAACAATTCTCCATTCTACACTTCCCGCAACGGTTACAATAAGATTGAGAGCCGCAGCGATGGCAATCATTCTATAGACATTCATCCTTCCCAACGATTGATGAACGCGGTCTCTTGTGGTAAATGTAATGCCAAAAATGAATGTTGCAATGGAGACTTGTCCAAAGAACGGAAAATGAATGAACCAGGTTGCGGTATAATTTGCAGCTAATGTTGCGGCA
>DMPG01000214.1:2964-3696 GCA_003456055.1 Bacteroidota bacterium
GCGCTCTAGCCGGGCTGAGCTACTTCCCGATTTTTTGACATTTTAATATAATCATTTTACCCAATAATTGGAACGACTATTTTGGATTTTTTTTCGTTTTCATATTCCATGACTATTGGTTTCACATCTGTCTGTAAGCTATGTCAACAAATCACGTATTGACATTATTGAAACATCTCATTTGCTCAGAAGCATCTGCCATCGATAACTTACGGATAAACTGGTCTTGTTTCTGGTTTATTTTCATTGAGTGCGTAGCAAAAATACGCTACCTTTTGCAAACGTATTTTTTACCATTCTGAGCAACCAATGAAAAAACCAATGAAATTATTCCCTGTTCCAACGATCACTTCCATTCAACACATGATCATCCATTCCATGAATCATTATGGCGATAAACTTGCAATGGAAGATCTGAACGATACTCCTATACCGCGCGTTACATATTCGTCTCTTGCCAAGAATATCTTTAAATTCGGTACCGCGTTGAAAAAANNTCGGCATCAAAGACCGGACCCATGTGGCAGTGATCGGCGAGAATAGAGTGCAATGGGGGATCAGTTATTTAACAGGTGCTTGTTTCAACTTTGTTATCGTCCCAATCGACAAGAATTTAAGCACCAACGAAATTTTGAATGTCATCCACGAATCTGATGCTGAGGCGGTGATCTTCTCCGGTCAGTTTGAACCGGTCTTCAGAGAAAAACATTCTTCGCTGCTCAAAGTGAAACA
>DMPG01000214.1:3771-4173 GCA_003456055.1 Bacteroidota bacterium
TATCATCTTCACGTCCGGCACGCTCGGTCGAGCAAAAGGGGTGATGCTATCACAATTTAACATTGCACAAAATCTAACAGCAATGCTCAGTCTGTTCTTTATGTATCCTGAAGACCGTTTCTTATCGGTTCTTCCGATGCATCACACGTACGAATGTAACTGTGGAATGCTCTGCCCGTTATATGCAGGCTCCTCAATCCATTTTGCTCGTTCTTTAAAAACAGTTGTTGATGATCTTCAGCGTGTAAAAGCAACAATTCTTCTCGGAGTTCCGTTATTATATGATAAAATGTTCAAACGTATTCAAAAGGGAATTCGAGAGAAAAAAACTGTCGCCGCAATTTTCGATCCCCTGGTTCGGTTGACCGACACCGCTCAGCAATTCGGATGGAACAACGCAAA
>DMPG01000214.1:4257-4848 GCA_003456055.1 Bacteroidota bacterium
TTATGGATTAACAGAAACATCTCCAATTCTCACCTTGAATACTCCAACAAATTTTAAAGATGATGCTGCAGGAATACCACTGCCGGGTGTTGAGATCACTATTCATAATCCTAATACTGAAGGAACCGGAGAAGTGTATGCAAAAGGACCGAATGTGATGCTCGGATATTATAAGAACCCCGCAGCAACTGCGGAAGTATTCGACGGCGAATGGTTCAAAACAGGTGATATTGGTTTTATGGACCGGGATGGATTTCTTCACATTAGCGGAAGAAAAAAGAATGTGATCATTTCTAAAAGGGGAAAGAATGTCTTTCCGGAAGAGATTGAAGATGTTCTCAATCGTAGTCCATTTATACTTGAGTCGTTGGTGTATGGCGAAGAGGATGCCAAATTAGATGAAATCATCGCATCTCAAATTGTCGTTGATGCGGAAGCTCTGATCGAATATTCTGAAAAGACGGGTAAACAGATCACCAACGAGCTGATCCATTCAATTATTTCTGAAGAGATCAAAAAAGCGAACAAACAGTTAAGCAGTTATAAACAGATACGAAAATTTGTGATCCGCGATCAAGAATTTCAAAAGAC
>DMPG01000107.1:0-204 GCA_003456055.1 Bacteroidota bacterium
ATTGGAGAAAAATGAAAAAATTATTGGTGTGAATGTCACCACAAATATTCTAAAACGGCATATTGAACCGTTGTTTTTGGGAAAAAATGGGATGCAATAGTTTTTTGAAAATGAAGATCAGTGAATCGTTTAAAAATAAAGCACTGCGGTATTTTCATGTGTGAAATTGTAGATTTCATAGGATTTCAAAATCATTTATGAAAT
>DMPG01000107.1:321-2675 GCA_003456055.1 Bacteroidota bacterium
AAGGTAGGTTATCAATATTGGTTTGCTGATAAGAACTTTCTCGATGGACGAACGTTGAAAATGAGTGTGGTTGCACCTCAAAAATCAACGCATGCTCCTCATCGTCACGCCGAAGATGAATTCTTTTTTGTTCTTGAAGGGACCGCTGAATTTATTCTTGATGGAAAAACTGCTGTTGGCAAACCATATACGAGTTTTTATTGTCCTGCCAATAGTGAACATGGTATTCGAAATAGCGGTGATACCATCTTAAAATATCTAGTGATAAAAAAATATGAGACACGGTAATCAATGAAAATGNNTACATTCTCTTTTCCAACAGTTTCTTCTCTTTACTCTATTTTTTGACATATCACATGTGAATTCTCAAAGTACTATTGTCGCTACGATAGACAGTATCGAAACATCAGGATTTTATGACAGCGCACATCATTGGTATGACATCAATGATGAGGTTCATAAGATCTTTAAACCACTTCCAAATCAACAGCAATACGCTGCATCCCAAATAGCCCTGATCGCTGACAATATTCTTCTTTACCAGAAATCTAACGGGGGATGGGAGAAAAATTATGATATGATGGCAATCCTTACCACAGATCAAAAGAAGATTCTCCTTTCATCAAAAAATGATATTTCATTAACCACCTTTGACAATGGATCAACACATTCTCAGGTAGAATATCTTGCGGAAGCATATTTCATCACAAACGATGAGCGATATAAAGCGGCGTCTCTTCGTGGATTGGATTTCATGCTCTCTGCTCAATACCCGAACGGAGGTTTTCCCCAATTCTTTCCTGATACCAGCGGTTATAGGAAGTACATTACCTTCAACGATGGTGCTATGGGTGGTGTTTTAAAAGTGTTTCATCAGATCATTCGAAACAAGAAGCACTATAGTTTTGTCGATCAGGGTCGAAGAGAAAAAGTACGTGCAGCATTCGATCGTGGAGTGGAGTGTATCGTAAAATGCCAGATCCGAGTGAATGATACACTGACAGCGTGGTGTCAACAGCATGACAATATCGATCTTCGTGCACGCAAGGCTAGGACATTTGAACCTGCTGCAATCTGCAGTCAGGAGAGTGCAGAGTTGGTACTATTGTTGATGAGTATAAAGAAACCGAACAAGGAGGTTGTTGAAGCAATCAATGGAGCAGTAGAGTGGTTTCAACGATCAAGAATCTTTGGGATCAAAGTAGAGACTGTAAAAGCTCCAAAAACAGAATATATGTACCATACGACCGATGAAGATAAGATTGTTGTAAAGGATAAGAATGCGCCGACAATTTGGGCGAGGATGTATGAAATTGGATCGAATGTACCTTTGTTTTGTAATCGTAATGGAAAGCCGGTGTATTCTTTAGCCGAGGTTGAACGTGAACGTCGAACCGGATATGGATGGTATAATTATCAGCCGGAAGTTGTCTTAAAGAAATACGCAGAGTGGAAAAAAAAGAATTCAATAAACTGAAGAAGAAAGACGCGATTGTTTGTTATCAGTAATATATTTATAAAAATCACTTATCTTTCAACAGAATTCCGACGAAAAATAATTGTAACTGCACAGAACCAGCAACGGTTATTCCTTACCAATTTGTTATTAAAAGGACAATGTTTACAGGTCAATAATGTATGGTAATGTAATTATCGTGTACATTACAGGTAATATACCGTTTAATACTGAATATTCAGGTCAATGTTTACTTTATTATGCTACGAAATAACAGTTTTTTAATTTTTTTTGGAATGGGAAAAATTCTATGAAATATACACTGGACGGTCTTCAAGGAAAAGTTTGCATTATCACTGGCGGTGGCGGAATAATTGGAACGTCACTAGCAATTGGATTGGGTAATGCTGGAGCAAAAATTGCTATTGTTGATTTTGTGAAAGAAAAAGCGGATGAAGTGGCGAGGATGGTTGCAGAAAAAACAGGAGCAACAACCATCGGTGTGTTCGGCAATGTTTTGGATAAGGCAACATTGATCGAAGCGAAAAAACAGATCAACGAGAAATTAGGGAAAATCGATGTGCTCGTTAATGGGGCAGGAGGTAATTCACCGACGGCTACAACTCAAGTGGAGTTTATGACCAAAGACCTGCTTGGTGATCTTTCCAAAGGATTTTTTGGACTTGATATTGAGGGATTCAGAAAGGTATTCGACCTGAATTTTTTGGGAACAGTACTGCCGACGATGGTCTTTGCAGAAGATATGACCGGCCGAGGTGGAAACATTATCAATATTTCTTCAATGAATTCATTCCATCCGCTTACCAAAATTCCTGCTTATTCCGCGGCTAAGGCAAGCATCAACAATTTAACCGAATGGCTTGCAGTGCATTTTGCA
>DMPG01000107.1:2711-2979 GCA_003456055.1 Bacteroidota bacterium
CGGGAAACTTACCGCTCGTGGGAATAAGATCATCGATAACACACCAATGGGAAGATTCGGCGAACCTGATGAATTGATTGGAACACTTTTATATTTGACATCCGATCTTTCCAAATTTGTTACCGGTGTCGTTATTCCGGTTGATGGTGGATTTAATGTGTATGCGGGGGTTTAGGCTAGATGAGTATTAAGAATCCTTCGTATCAAAATATCCCATATCGAATGCAACAGACAATGCGCTGGTTTGGTCCTCACGATCCGGTTTCAC
>DMPG01000107.1:2998-5331 GCA_003456055.1 Bacteroidota bacterium
ATTAGAGTGGACGATCGATGCCATCAATAAGCGCAAAGCCAAAATTGAAAAAGCCGGTTTGTCGTGGGAAGTTGTAGAGAGTGTACCGGTTCATGAGAATATTAAGACTAAACAAGAAAATTATCTGGAGTATATAGAAGCCTACAAAAATACGATTCGAAATCTTGCTCAATGCGGTATTAAGATTATTACCTATAATTTTATGCCGCTGCTTGATTGGACGAGAACCGATCTCGCGTATGTCGTTAAAGATGGATCGACAGCACTGCGGTTTGAAATGGCAGCCTATGTTGCTTTCGACGTTTTCATTTTACAACGAAAGAATGCAGAAAAAGATTATTCTACGATCATGATACAAAAAGCAAGAATGAAATTTGATTCCTTAACGAGCGAAGAAAAATACCGTTTGGAGCGAAATATCATTGCAGGATTGCCCGGGAGTGAAGAAAGTTTTACGCTTGATAATTTTAAACTTGAGATAGAAAAATATTCTAACATCGATGCAGATCAATTACAAAACAATCTATTGTATTTTTTAAAACAGATTGTTCCTGTTGCCGAAGAATGTGGCGTTCACTTGGTTATCCATCCTGACGACCCACCGTTTCATGTCTTTGGATTACCAAGAGTAGTAAGTACTGAAGCTCATCTCAAAAAAATATTTGAANNCCTTCACACCATAATGGGCTGTGTTTTTGCACCGGATCATTTGGTGTTCGAAAAGAAAATGATATTCCGCAGATGATCCGTCAATTTGCTGAAAGAATACAGTATGTTCATCTTCGTAATACAAAACGAAACGGTGAAGGGGATTTTTTTGAAGATAACCATCTTGACGGCGATGTTGATATGTATGCTGCGATGAAAGAACTTGTTGCATTGATGCATACCCGAAAACAATCAATTCCTATGCGGCCTGATCATGGGCATCAGATGCTTGATGATCTGCATAAAAAGGCATTTCCAGGATATTCAGCGATAGGCAGATTGCGCGGTTTAGCTGAATTACGCGGTCTTGAATTGGGAATTCAACGTAGTTTAAATTTTTAATATGAAATATTTTCTCATTCCCAAACAAAGGAGTAAAAAATGAGCAGTTTGAATATAAAAAAAGAAGGTGCTTTGGATCTTGTGTCGTTAGGTGCATTGGTTCACCGTCTGGATCCGGGCATTATTCCTTTTCGGAAAGCAACGTCATGCGCAATCCATGTCAGCGGCGGTGAGTTTAATGTAGCAGCAAATTTATCCGATTGCTTTGGTTTGAAAACCGGTATCGCATCTGCTATGGTCGACTATCCGGTCGGTGAGTTGATTGCAGAGCGTGTAAGAGCAATGGGAGTGAAACCATTTTATAAACGGTTTAAGCATAACGGTGTTAATGGACCCAATATGGCTACGGTATTCAGCGATCAAGGTCATGGGGTACGACCACCGGTTGTTTTCTACAATCGATCCAATGAAGCAGGTGCCCAATTGAAACCGGGCGATTTTAATTGGGATGAAATTTTTGCAGGGGGTGTGCGGTGGTTCCATAGCGGCGGTATATTCTCTGCACTTTCCGAAACAACGGGCCAATTGATCATTGAAGGGATGAAGGCAGCAAAAAAAGCCGGAGCATTGACAAGTTTTGATCTGAATTACCGCGCAAAGCTTTGGAATATTTGGGGCGGCGAGAAAAAAGCTGCTGAAGTGATCCATGGAATTGTGGAGAACGTAGATGTGTTGGTTGGAAACGAAGAAGATCTGCAAAAAGGATTAGGAATGCCGGGTCAGGATGTTGAATCGAAGTCTGATCTTGATCCGACGGCATTCTTTAAAATGATTGAAGCTGTTGTCAANNAAGAAATATCCGAATGTAAAAGCAGTTGCCACAACATTACGGGAAGTACATTCAACCAATCGTCATAGTTGGGCTGCGGTTGCTTGGATAGATGGGAAGACGTATGTTTCACCAACATGTGAACTTGATGTGGTTGATCGTGTTGGCGGCGGTGACGGTTATGCAGCCGGTTTCTTCTATGGTCTATTATCTGGTGAGTCTCCGGAAAATGCTGTGAGACTTGGCTGGGCACATGGTGCGATGCTTACAACGACCCCCGGCGATACTACGATGGTAACAGCGGATCAAGTGCGTGCATTTGCTCAAGGCGGATCGGCTCGAATTCAGCGTTAATTTTTTGTCAGTCCAAAGTGAAATAGGAGTGTGCCGAAATGTTGTATTACTCAAAAGGTTCAAGCAGAACAGTTCTATCCGATGAAGAATTGCGCAGTGCACTCTATTCTGTATTTGAAAAAATCGGAAATGTAAAACGAGCGCTCGCTATTCCACCGGA
>DMPG01000026.1:0-9595 GCA_003456055.1 Bacteroidota bacterium
CCGTTCACTTCATTGTCAACATTGTCATTAGAAAATGTAATTCCTGCCGGCTCTCAGTTGAAAGTTCAATTCGTCGGAATATCAAAGACAAATTCAGTAGATACTCTTGTTACCGGCATCAATCAAAATACAATTTCATTGAATTCTGTAAATACACAACAGTATCGGTTCGGGAAATTGGTATTCAATTTTTCTACTCCTTCAGTATCTAAAAATCGCAGGGTTGTTTCTGCTGTGAATAGTCCTGTTCTAAAAAGTTGGAAGATTGTAGGAACTCCATCTACGGAACTTGCTGTTTCAAACCAGTCAACTTCAATCAGCAAAAACCAAGTGATGGAAGGGGAATCAATCGATTTTATCGGTAGAATATTTAACATCAGTACAACGGTTGCCGAGAGCGTCACGGTACAATTAAAGACCACAGCCTCAGGAATTGATCAGGTTCTAAAACAACAACGATTTATCAACGTTCCGGCTAATGATTCAGTGGTATTCTCGTACACGTACAATACTCGCGGTCGAAAGGGAAATAATGCATTTACGTTTGAAGTGGATCCTTCAGATAGTGTTGCCGAACAGACAAAAAGTAATAATTCAATAACGATTCCGTTCACTGTGCAACCGGATACATTACGTCCATCGTTGCAGGTTACTTTTGATGGCGCACAAATCGTCGATGGGGATTATGTTGGAAACCATCCTGAAATTAAAATTCGATATATTGATAATAATCCGTCAAACATATTATCGTCCGATACTTCGAACTTTAAGATCAAGTTGAACAATATTCAAGTTCCATTTATCAAAGGAACGGCAGAATTAGTGAATACCAATTCTGCCGGCAAGGTAGATGTTCGCTGGACTCCTGAATTAGCGGCAGGAGAGAATATCATTCAAATTTCTGCGAATGACATTGCGGGTAATAATTCAGATACGATTCTCATTTATGTTAATGTCGCAAACGAATTTCGGATTTTGGATATTTTTAACCTTCCCAATCCTTTTAATTCGTTTACACATTTTACATTTAATCTTGCCGGACCGACAACTCCTGACGAGGTCGTTGTCAAGATCTATACGGTTGCCGGACGATTGATCCAGGAAATTTCAACAATGGGAAATATTGGTTTCAATAAAATTCCGTGGGATGGTCGCGATAAAGATGGCGATCAGATTGGAAATGGTGTTTATCTTTATAAAGTGATTGTAAAACAGGGAGGAAAGCAGGTTGAGGGACTTTCAAAATTAGTGAAAATGCGATAATAAATTGTTACTATTGCAGGTAAGATAAGTATGCAAAATTTCCTTTTGAAGACAGAACCGTCGGAATATTCGTTCGACGATCTTCTTCGCGATAAAAAGACAGTATGGAGCGGCGTCTCCGCAGCACCGGCATTAAAGAATATCCGTTCAATGAAAAAGGGTGATCGTGCATTTATTTACCATACCGGTGATGAAAAACAAATTGTTGGAATTGCAAAGATCATTTCAGATCCATATCCTGATCCAAACGATAACAATGAAAAGTTGTTCGTTATAGATATCCAAGCTGAACAAAAGCTTGTTCATCCCGTAACGCTGGCCGTTGTAAAAGGGAATAAAGATCTGGCTGCAATGCCATTGGTACGAATCGGCAGACTCTCTGTTCAGCCGGTAACAGAAAGAGAATGGGATATTATTATTTCACAAAGTAAAAAGTCAAAATAATTATGAAAAAAATTATTGTAATATTATCGTTTGCAGGTTTATTGTTCAACGGATGTACGGAAAAAGCAATGGAACAAAAAGGATCAGATGCGAAGATCCTTGCTCCCGTTAAAGAAATGCAGAAAAAATATGCGCCGGATAAGCGTGTTGCCGTATTCAATATTAAAACGTATGAACTCGGAAATAAACTGATCGTTTCCGGTGAAGTGGAAAAACCGGAAGCGAAGAAAGAGCTGTTAGATCTTCTTGCCTCAGAGAAAAAAGAGATCGTTGATAGTGTTACGGTTCTTCCTGAAGAGAGACTTGGGAATAAAACATACGGAATAATTACGGTGAGTGTTGCCAATATGCGGAGTGATCCGGGCGAAGATGCTGAATTAGGGTCGCAAGTATTAATGGGAAATATTGTTCGAATTTTGAAGAAGAAGGGAGGATGGGTTTATATCCAATCTCCTGACAAGTATCTTGGATGGGCTGATCCGGATCAAATGATACGAGTCACTAAAAATGAAGCAGAGGAATGGAATAGCACTAAAAAACTATTCGTAAAAAATTATTTTGGATTTGTTTATCAACAGCCATCGATTGAATCGTATCCTGTCTGCGATATCACCGGCGGAGGTTTACTAAAAGATTTAGGAACTACCGGATTGTGGAGTAAAGTCGGACTTGCTGACGGCAGAATTGGATATCTTCAGAAATCTAATGTTATCGAATATCAACTATGGGGAACAACGCTAACTCCTGTTGCAGACAATATAGAACGTACAGGAAAATATTTGATGGGAGTTCCGTATTTGTGGGGGGGAACATCGCCAAAAGGAGTTGATTGTTCCGGATTTACTAAGACAGTTTTCCTTTTGAATGGTCAAATGTTAAATCGGGATGCAAATCAACAGGCGGATCAAGGAGAGCCCATTGAACCGGGTGCGGAGTTTGAAAACTTAAAGAAGGGTGATCTTCTGTTCTTTGGAAGAAAAGCAGAGAATGGAAAACCTGAACGCATCGTTCATGTTGGCATCTATCTCGGTAATCGAGAATATATTCATTCGTCGGGTAAAGTACGCTTGAATAGTTTTGATCCTAATTGTCCGATATTTGAAGAATATAATTTAAAGCGTTTTGTTCGTGCGAGAAGAGTAATTACATCGAGACCACAGGTTGCAGAAGTAAAAATACATTAAACTAAGTAACAACATTTATTTTTGAGTTAATAAAACACGCAAACCTTGCGAAGGTTGTTTCACATTTCCATTAAACCTTCGCAAGGTTTACATATTCATCCTTCAGTCGTATGTCTCTCCGATTTTTATTCATCGATTTCAATTCTTTCTTTGCATCCGTAGAGCAACAGGAAAACCCTTTGCTTCGGGGGAAACCGGTTGCTGTTGTTCCGGTCTTATCGGAAAATACATCGTGCATTGCAGCGAGTTACGAGGCAAAAAAATTCGGTATTAAAACGGGAACATCTGCGCGTGAAGCAAAAGAGCGATGCCCGGAAATTACAATTCTTGGAGCTCGTCCTTCATTATATGTGCAATATCATCAAAGACTAGTCGATGTGGTTGAGTCGTGCATTCCGGTTCACGTTGTAAAATCAATCGATGAAATGGCGTGCGAACTCAGCGGAAGTCAAAAGAAAAAAGAAAATGCTATTAATTTGGCAAATAAGATCAAACAGGAGATCGCACAAAAAGTTGGAGAATATATAAAGTCTTCCATAGGAATNN
Organism: Bacteroidota bacterium; assembly: GCA_003456055.1. Lineage (GTDB taxonomy): Bacteria > Bacteroidota > Ignavibacteria > UBA10030 > UBA8401 > UBA8401. Next base: position 3,438 of record DMPG01000026.1, read on the forward strand.
ATATATAAAGTCATCAATAGGAATTGCGCCAAATATCTTTCTTGCAAAAACTGCATCGGATATGCAAAAACCGAACGGTCTTGTCGTAATAGAGCAGAAAGATCTACCCGCAATTTTGTTTTCGTTGGAATTGAATGATCTAACCGGCATTGGCAGAAATATGACGAAACGATTGTATCGAAATGGCATCTATACTGTTGAGCAACTTTGGAATGCTGAAAGGGAAATATTGCACAAAGTGTGGGGAGGAATTGAGGGAGATCGGATGTTTGAAAAACTTCGCGGAATTGAAGTACCACTCCCTGAAACGCATCACACAACTATCGGTCATTCACACGTCTTGGCTCCGGCAGAACGGAATATGGAAAGTGCCGCAGCGGTGATGCATAGAATACTGCAAAAAGCAGCTATGCGTTTACGAAAACTTGGATATCGAACATCTATGATCGTTGCGAGTATTCGATTCTATGACAAAAAAGACTGGACGGACGATATTACCATCAGTGAAACTTCTGATACATTACAAATGACCAATGCGTTAACGGTACTTCTAGAACGAAAACCAATAATAAAAGAAAAACCGCTTCAAGTTGGGGTTACGTTATTACATCTGACGCCGGAGAAAGAACACACCCGTTCCATGTTTGACAATGAAGATCGTTCTTCGGCGTTGTTCTCTGCTGTCGATGAATTGAATCTGCGATTTGGGAAAGCGGCGTTGTATTTCGGAGGAGCACATACGGCGTTGGAGTCATCTCCGGCAAAAATTGCCTTCAATCATATTCCTGATATTGAAATTGAAGATGGAAAAGGGGGGAGAGCGAAGAAGAAAAAGAAGAAGCCGCAAAGGGAGCCGAAAGGGTTTGATGATGAAAATGAAATCGTATAACGATTATTTGATTTAGAATTGTTTAATTTAAAAATACTCAAATCTGAGTATTGACTTTACTATGATGTTACGGCAAATTGCTTAAAGAAAATTTAGATAGAGAAGTAATATGAAAAAATAATATTTGTTGCAATAACGTAACATTACAAGTTTATGATCTACTTGGGAAAGAAATTGCTTTATTAGTTATACTAATTACAGGCAAGACAAATAAAGAGACACGAACATTGATGGTAATAAAGTAAGGAGTTATACAATGAAACAATTCTTCGTGACAATATTTTTGTTGATTATTGCATTATTACAAATCAATGCCCAAACCTATGGCTGGAAGAAGATTGCAACGCTCAACGGAGCAGGAAGAATATTTTTTATTGATTCTGTTCACGGATGGGCAAGTGGTGGTAGCGATGCAATATATCGTACTACTGATGGGGGGGCAACATGGGCTTCGTATCCAGGAGTAAATGCATTTGGAATCTATTCAATTTCATTTGCCGATACATTATATGGCTGGTGTGTTGGGAGTGATGGCGCATATGGGAGAATAATTCACACAACCAATGGAGGAAAAACTTGGGAGTTTCAATTGGAGAAATTTCGACGTTTTTATCTTAATGTTTTTGCTGCTTCTATATTAAAAAATATTACGGCAGGTCAAACTAAAAACCAAATAACACCCGATACAGGAAAAATAATACAGACAACTGATTCAGGAAAAAGCTGGACAGAAACAACACCATTTGACAGTAGCGTTGTTTATAACAAAATACAATTCCTTGATTCGCTCAATGGGTTTATTTGGGGTAAGCCACCTTTGCGAACACGAGACGGCGGCAAAACATGGCAAGCATTGCCTCAAGATGACCGAATAGAATCGCCATCATTTATTGATACGCTTCGTGGTTGGGGAGGGTACAGTTATGGAATGTTTCATACAATAGATGGAGGAATGAGTTGGAAATTTCAATCGTTTCTTGATCAACCAGACCAGTTATCAATAAATGATGTTGATTTTACTGACAGCCTCAATGGATGGGCATTTGGGTTTCAATTTTATCAAGGGGTAGTATTAGATGCTATTTATCGAACAATTGATGGTGGTAATAATTGGTACCGCGAAGAAGTTGGGCTATCTCAATCTGGAAGTACAGCAGAAATTAGTCATGCGCAAATGCTGAATAAGAATCTTGGATGGGCTGTCTGTAGTAATGGAAGTGTTCTAAAATATCAAATTATCACATCGGTAGTAGAAAAACTTTCGGAACAACGACCGAAAACATTTATCCTTCGGCAAAATTATCCAAACCCATTCAATCCAATTACAACAATAGAATATGAATTACAAAAACACCAAACAGTAACGCTATTTATAACAGATGCGCTTGGAAAAAGAATTGAAACGATATTGAACAATACATTCCAGGAGGCAGGGGCGTATCGTGTAAAGTTCGATGGAAGATTAATGGCAAGCGGAATATATTTTTATACGATACTAACAGAAACATTTTCCGACACAAAACAAATGATCCTTATTAAATAACTATAGGAGCCTGTTATGAAAAAAATGAAACTATTTTCTGCAATTTTTTTTCTGTTCATTACAACTCTTTTCTGTAAGGAAAATCCGTGGGGGGTTCTTTCGAAACCAAATCCTACGGCGACAGTACCTTTAGCATGGACACGCTATGCCATTGAAGGATATGCACTACCGACAAGCATTAAACCGGGGGAAACAATAAAAATTTATGTAAGCGTATGCGACAGCGGCACACAACACAAAAACTATACGCTTAAAATATTCCGTGTTCCAGATACCGCGAATGCACTCTATACGTCATCAGTTATTGCCGGAAGATTTTATTATCTTCACGATTCTGTCGGTGGTCTTATCGGCATTAGAGATACTTTACGTAGACCGGTGGATTTTAAAAATGGGTGTACAAAGTATTGGGACTCAACCGCCGTTTCAATTTCCAATACATCCAACTGGCAAAGCGGATTATATTATGCTCAGTTAGAACATCAATCGTCTTCCGTTTCACAAAAAAAATATTATGCACCGTTCGTTGTTCGTGCATTAAATCCCGGAACAACATCAAAAATTCTATTTAAATACGATTTTACAACCAATCAGGCATACAACTTTTGGGGAGGTGGTTCACTCTATTCAAATTCACAAGATGGTTCATTGATTGTTAGCGACACAATTGCCATAGACAGACCCATGTGGTTCGCGCTAAGTCAATCAATAAAATTTGGATATGCAAATGACTTCATTAAAACATTAGAAGATAGCGGAATGGTTATGGAGTATTGCAATAATATTGATATTGACAGTTCTGGTTTGGGGTTATCTTTTCTTTCTGCCTATAAAACACTTGTTCTCTGGCAGCATGATGAATATTGGAGTTCTGACGAACGTAATAATACCGAAAAATTCATGGGAAGGATTCAAAATGTGAGTTCTCATGGCAATCTTGCACGTTTTGCGCAAAACACTTGTTATTGGAGAATAAGTTGGTTGAATTTTGCACATTTACAGCTTTCATGCGATAAATGGTGGAACTCAATTGCATATTCTCAAACGAGTCGCTTTCGAGACATAGATTCCACAAATCCTGAAGGAAAATTTCTCGGTTCGCAGTATGAGCATTATTATAATGATGGTGAAACTGAAATGCCATCGGATAGTGTGATAACCCCATCTCATTGGATTTTTCGAGGATTAGGATTGAATTAGGGTGATACGCTTGGGTATGGATTTAACGACGGTGGACGTTGGTACGGTTTACTCGGAACTGAATTAGATAATACCACACAAACATACGGTAAATCAGATTACCCAACAACAATATTAGCAAAGCGATATGTGCGAAGTCATAAAGACGGGGGTGGAACCGAATTGGTTTTACATCAAATGATGTATTATGAAGATACAACAACTAATGCGCGTGTATATGGCTTGGGTTCCGGTGCTTTATCCAATGCACTGTATCCTTACGAAGGAAACGATCGGTGGAAAATTCAGCAAATGGTTGTGAATATTATGAGCCATTTCTCTGAAAAGAAATATATTGGAAATGTGTATACACCAATTTCAAATCCATTGGAATGGAGCAGTAATATTAGCCTTGATGGATATGTTAGAATTCTTCCAAATAAAAAACTGCTTATAACTGGATCCCCAACCGTAACAATAGATAGTATTCTTTTAATTGATGGAGAATTAGAAATAAATGGGAATGTTACAGTCGCAGGCGCAGGAAGTCTGAACATTAATCCAACAGGCAAATTACGTTTAAAAGAAAATTCGACATTCACTATTAATCCAGCAACATTTATCATGGAAGCTGGTAGTTCAATTATTTATGAATCGGGTGCAAAACTTGTCGTAAAGAATGCGACAATAAAAAATAATGCAACACTTACCGTAAGCAGTGGTGGAGAGTTGGATATTTCGTCAGGTGGAACGCTCAGGTTTGGATCAAACAGCAATGTATATTCCTATGGAAAAGTTCTTGCCACAAATGCAACATTTACCTCTCTTTCTGGAAATAGCGCCGGTAGTTGGGGCAATATAAAATTCGAGAATGTGACTTTGATGGGGACAAACTTAAATTATTGTAAAATTGAAAAAGGAGGAGAAGTGCAATGCATTAATGGTGCAGATGTGTTTGTTCAAAATTCAGTATTTCGAAAAATGAATAGAGCGGTTTATTTCAATAATTCTGCCCCATGGATTCTTGGTAATGATATCGACAGTATGTCGTTGCATGCGATTGAAGGAACAACAAATTATCAAGAAACCTCTGTTTATTGGAACACAATAAAGAGAGGATATGCGTCTCAAAATTATGCGGGGATATTATTCAAGAGTACAGGAGGGAATATCATTGAAAATAAAATCGAAGGCTTTAATGTTGGAATGTTCTTTAATGGTGGTTCGAGTCCGGACTTTAATCAAGGAAACGACAACAATCCAAATCCAAACAATAAAATTACGAATAATTATACCGGTGTAGAGGTTGCGTATGGAAGTAATCCCAATATGGGCGATGCTGAAGATTATGTAAATGGAAATAATTCAATCTAAGGTAATAGTTATCGCAATATTTATGCACGAAATGGAAGTGATGTACTGGCTGAGAACAATTTTTTTGGATGTGCCAGCCCAAATAACTTTTCCGATGGTAGCTCATCCATTAGTACAGAATCAATTTTAACGGAAGATCCGTTTGGAGAAGAAGATTGTCAAAAAATGACCGCGCAAATTGCAGAAGCCCAAATAGTTATTCCATTACCCTCTGTAACAAGGGTAACCTTATTGAAAGAGTTTGCTAAAGGGTTGAAGTTTAAGAAAGAAAAGAACTTAACAGCAGCAACAGAACATTTCAAGACAATGTATGCATCGGGGCAATTAGCAACAGCATCTTTATCACAATTAGCAACACTGTATAATGATACGGTTGATTATGGTGTTTATGATTTTCTTGCGGGTCAAAAAAATGTGCCATCAGAACATCAAAACATAATTTTGACGATGCTTGCAAAACTGAATAATCGTCGAGGCGATGTTGCAGTATCAAAACAGTTATTTGACGAGATCATTTCTCAATATCCGAACTCAAATGAAGCAAAAGATGCACGTTTCCAGAAGTTTTATATTGCATTGCATCAGGAAAAAAATAAAGAAGCGGCTTCGCAAATACTTAAAGATTTATCTGACCGCTATTTGGGAGAAGAAATAGCATCACTGAAATATCTCTATGAAACTGCAGTTTTTGATATCCCAGAATCAGAATTCAATCGTTCTGTACTAAAGAAATTACCGGGTCAAAAACAATCACAAACTGCATTATCACATCCTTTGCAATTTGAANNTTATCCGAATCCTTTCAATCCAACGACAACTATTTCATATGCAATTCCAGAAGCAGGTAATGTTGAATTGAAAGTGTATGATTATCTTGGTCGTGAAATTGAAGTGCTTGTTAATAGTTTTAAGAATGTGGGAAAATATGATGTTGCCTTTGACGCTTCAAAACTTTCGAGCGGAATCTATTTCTATAAAATTATATTTGGAAGGAATGTTGCTACGAAGAAGATGCTTTTATTGAAATAAACTTACGAAGAACAATTCAAAACAAAAAAACCTGCTTCTGCAGGGTTTTTTGTTTTAGTCTCATATCTTGTATCTAATCATCTGTTTTTACTTTTCTCTGTCCATCACAAAATCAATGAACATTTCGAGCGATTGTTTTGCGTC
>DMPG01000026.1:9601-10764 GCA_003456055.1 Bacteroidota bacterium
GCGTTTTTCTGCATAATCAATTCCACCGTTCTGCTTCACAAAATCAACGATAAATTCAACATCCTTGTTCGATGCACCGTTCTTGATCATCTTCAGAACTTTACGCGAATCTTGTGTGGATGATTGTTGCAACGCATGGATCAGCGGCAAAGTGATCTTCTTTTCCTTCATATCGCCCCCAATCGGTTTGCCCAAAATACTTTTTCTGGAAGTGACATCGAGAATATCATCCCTTATTTGGAACGCCATTCCGACATTTTCGCCGTACTCTTTCATCAGCTTTCGCTGCGCCGGATCTTCAGTAGTGCTTGCCGCACCGATCTCCGAACAGGTGGAAAGCAATGATGCTGTCTTATTGGAAATGATCTTCAAATATGTCGCTTCGTCGATGTTCAACTCGCGGCTTTTTTGGATTTGCAGTATTTCACCCTCAGCCATTCTGCGGACAGAATCGGAAGTGACTTTGAGAAAATAAACGTCATCGTGATTCAACGAGATCATTAATCCTGTGGAAAGGAGATAATCTCCCATCAACACAGCAATTTTATTTTTCCATACCGCATTGATCGAAGCGAGTCCACGGCGTGTATCGGCATCATCAACAACATCGTCGTGAACCAGCGTTGCAGTATGAAGGATTTCGACAAGTGTTGCACCCCGGAATGTGCTCTGATTGATCGTACCGCACGCTTTTGCACTTAAAAATACAACTACCGGTCGAATGCGTTTCCCTTTTTGTTTTACGATNNTACCGCGCGATCGTATCGACCAGTGTTACGTTGGATCGCATTGCATTCTTGAAAAAACCGGCAAACTCCTTTATCTCGTTGTCAACTGGTTTTTTGATCGCATCTAAATTCTTTACCGCAGACAGACTCATTTATTCTTTCGTAGGCTCAGATTTTTTTTGAGCAAATTTTGAAATGAAAATACTGATCTCATATAACAGGATCATTGGAGCGGCGAACAGACTCTGAGTCAGTATATCCGGCGTTGGTGTTGCAATTGCTGCAATGATCAAAATTCCAACAATTGCATGTCGTCTGTATTTTCTCATCACACCTGGATTGAGCAGACCGATCTTCGTAAGAAAATAAGCCACCATTGGTAGTTCGAACACTAGTCCGGAACCGAGTATAAGACTCAGTAGAAAACTGATATAT
>DMPG01000334.1 GCA_003456055.1 Bacteroidota bacterium
CTCATGCACGCGGCGGACGAAGCGGTGAAATTGCCTACCTCATCGATGGTCAATATGTGAAGGATCCATTCAACGGCGGTTTTAATAACACGATCAATAAAGATGCAGTTCAAGAATTATCTGTTGTCAGCGGTTCGTTCAATGCCGAATATGGCGAGGCAATGTCGAGTGTAGTGAACGTGGTTACTAAAGAGGGTGGTGAGACATTCCATGGAAGGGTTGAATACACCTCTCCGATGATCAATGCTTCACAATATAGGAAATCAAATCCGTTCAGCGGTGTCCAGGATCTATATACGTATTCAGCAAAATCGGTCATAAATGAAATTTCATTCGATCCGTTAAAACTGGAAATTCCTGTGGCGGGAATGATCAACGCCTCATTGAATGGACCAGTTCCTTATATAGATGACGTTACTTTTTTTATTTCGGGGAAAACAAAAAATGAAGATAGTTATCTTCCCCATGGATACAATTTGGAACGGGATATTTTTTCAAAATTGACTTATCGGTACAGTCCTGTTCTAAAAATATCCTTGTCGGTACAAAGCAGTAAGAACGAATTCCAAAATTACAATCATGCGTGGAAGTACCGTAGTGACAATCAAAGTCACTTGGAAAAAATTACTGATCGGTATGTGGCCACACTAGTGCACACCGTTGACAAAGATCTTTTTTTCAATGTGCAGTTTTCTCGTTTCAACAACAATTTCACCTCTCAAGTTGGGGAAAAATTACCGTCGCAATATGTAAGGGCGCAAANNCAAACCGGAACAAGCGTGTATTTTTATGTGAAAGGAGATGACGATCCGTATATTGATAATAGTACCGCAACAACAAGCGGAAAGATTGATGTTACCTATCAATTAGATAACTATCATCAATTAAAATCCGGATTAGAACGCTAGAACCATGACATTCATGCTTATGAAGAGACCTGGAAAAATGATTTGAAGATTATCGATGAATATACTCGGTCACCGAATGAGGGATCGTTTTACATGCAGGATAAAATTGAATATGATTATCTGATCACCAATATTGGACTCCGATTTGATTACGTTGATCCGAAGACAACCGGATGGCCGGATATCCGACGGTTTGGATATTATACTGAGAATAATATCTGGGTTCCTTCCGTTGAACAACAGATAGCACCNNCCTATCACTGATCAGGCGGTACTCCATTTTTCATACGGTCATTTCTTCCAGAATCCTGATTACAGTTCACTCTACTATAACCATAACAAAGATCTCAGCACGTCGTTACCGTTGTTGGGGAATCCTGCTGTGAAAGCACAGAAAACGATCGCCTATGAATCGGGGATAAAATATCGATTGACTGATGATTATTCACTGGAAGTTTCCGGCTGGTACAAANNACAAAGACATCACAGACCTTTTATCGACATTGCAGGTAAGTTATTTATCTCAGGATTATGTGGTCTATTATAATTCAGATTATGCCAGTGTCAAAGGAATTGATATTACATTGAACAAACAATATGATAATTTCCTTTCCGGATCATTTAATTACACGTATATGGTTGCAAAAGGAAACAATTCTCAACCGCTTGGCGGTTATGTCAGTGCTTACACAAAAGAAGAAGTTCCTCATCGGGAGAATTTTTTAGATTTCGATCAAACCCATACATTTGTGATAAATATCCGTGTATCAATACCTCATGAAAAGGGGATCGAATTATTAGGATTTTATCCGTTTGGTGATCTTAATATGAATTTACTGTTACAGGCATCAAGCGGATTTCCATACACACCATATGTCGATCCTTCAGTTCGAGTGGAGATCAATTCAGCACGGAAGCCTTGGACATCAACAGTTGATCTTCGGGCAACAAAAAAAATATGGAGTTCAGGATTTACATCAAATATTTTTGTTGAAGTGACAAATCTGTTGGATGTGGAAAATGTGAGAAATGTCTATTCACGAACCGGAAAACCATTTGATACAGGCGAAACAGGATTTGTTGGATCATCTCCGGATGCTGATCATAATCCGGCAAATTTAGGCCCTCCAAGGATTATGAAAGCGGGAATTCAATTTAGCTGGTAACAGGGATTTTTTTATGAACAGAGTTCTGTCCAAGTTTATTCTTCTGATATTAGTAGTTTTCATTTTCACTTCTTCTGCTGCATTCTCGCAAAACAAGAACTGTAATAGTTGTCATGCTGGCATGAAAACGACAGAAATACCTGCTCGTTTTTTGAAAGCCCATACGACTTCTACAGAACGCGGTTTGGGAATTCAGGATAAGGGTCAAATTTCAAATTATATCGGAAATTATGGTGTCATTTCAAATTATCAGGAATATTGGAATGATGCCTTCCATTGGCCTTCCGGAGCGAATACAGAGCGACAGTATTCATTTGGACTCGGACTTGTTGTGGCAACAAAGGGAAATGTTATTACATCCTTATTGAGAGGTGTTGGAGATATCCCTGAATGGTCTCCCAAAGAAGGTTCGCGCGGGAAATTATTTTCCGGTGAAGTAAAAGTTTCGTCATCGGATGAGACTCCATTTCTTGCAAGCAGTGATAATATGGTAACGTGGCCGCAAGGATATTTTGATGCAAATAAAAATTGGGTGAGCACACCCGGTAAACGATATTGGCCCGGACATTTCAGAATCGATATCGATCCTACATCGTCAACATTTGGTCAAGAATNNATGGTGAATTTATCTCCGATCGAGATATCTATGCCATCTATGACGATAAGAATAATTCAAATCCTCTCGGAATAGTTGGTGTTGAAGTTGAACAAACTGCATATAGTTATGGCAGACCGTACGCAGAAGACCTCCTCTTCTGGGATTTTACGATTCATAACAAAAGCGGGAAACAACTTGATAGTGTATATGTAGGTTATTATGCAATTTTCCGTCCTGACTACGACTTCAAAGATTACATCAATATTGTCAAAGTAAATCCAACTTCGGTGAACAATGATTTTGTTTACGTGTACGATATTAATAATACGAACGATGGAGCATGGGCTAACACTGAAGGCCCATTGGGAATCGTTGGACTACAGATTTTAGAGACTCCAAAAAATTTAGGTGTTACAGATTTCCATTACTTTGCAAGAGATTATAAACCGATAGTCGATGCAGAGATATGGCCAGTTATTAGCAGTAATCCAAACGATCCCAATCTACCGATGCCTGAAGCGTTTTTCCACGGGAATAATCGTAGAATCGATGACACTCATATTGATAGTCTTAAAAAATATTTTCCGGATGGTGCGCCGATCAATTATTACATTGTAACCGGACCTTTCAATTTGCAGCCTAATGAAACTGTAAAATCGTCACTTGCTGTTGTTATGGGAAATTCTGGAAGCGTTCCAAATAGTCCGGATACTACCG
>DMPG01000188.1 GCA_003456055.1 Bacteroidota bacterium
ATTGATGGATTGTGATTTTATTACTCTTCACGTTCCACTAACAAAAACAGGTAATGATCGCACATTTCACCTTTTTTCGAAGGAAAAGATTTCTAAAATGAAAAAAGGGGCCATAATATTTAATACTTCGCGCGGTCCGGTTATTGACGGAAGTGCATTAAACGATGCACTCACTACGGAACATCTTTCGGGTGCAGTACTGGATNNAAAACGAACCCGACATTGATTTGGAACTTTTAAACATGGTCGATTTTGGAACACCGCACATTGCCGGTTACTCGTATGACGGTAAAGTTGCGGCGGTGAAAATGTTATATGATGTTGCTTGTCAGATATTCAATCAGCCGGTGTTATGGACGCCCAAAAAGAATACATCGGAGTCTACAGGTAAATCTATTATGGGTGAGAGCAAAGGTTTTACGTTCGAAAAAACGATCCATGAAATTGTTCGTCACTGTTATGATATTGAAACTGATGATTTAGCTCTTCGAAAATTGACTTCACTTGCTGAAAATGATCGTCAAGCATATTTCCGAAGATTGCGGAGTGAATATCGGGTGCGAAGTGAGTTTTTCAATTCTGTCGTTATTGGTCCACTGGATGACACAAAAAAAGCATTGTTTAGCATAGGATTTCAAGTACATTAAATTACTACCGACATAAGGAAAACAAATCATGCCTACTTCAGAAACATATCCATCAACATACACAAGCAACACGTTACCATTTATCGGATTGAACGCAGTGTACGTTCAGGCACTATTTATCTCTTCTGCATTAGTATTACCGATGATTGCTCACGTACTTCATGCACCGATCAGATACGTTTTACCGATGCATTGGCCTGTTATTCTAGCCGGAGTATTATATGGTTGGCGTGCCGGTGCAATCACGGGAGTTTTAGCACCACTGATGAGTTATTTATTGTCCGGTTTTCCGCTTCCCATTATTCTACCTTCAATGACAGCGGAACTGTTTGCCTATGGTTTTTTCGCCGGTATGCTTCGTCAAAAATTCAATTTTAATGCTTTTATTTCCATTGGTGCATCGATCGTAATAGGGAGAATAGTGTTCGTTCTTTTTGTGATAGTAACAAACAGAGCATCGATTTCTGATTTAGAATATTTCAAGGATGCACTGTTACCGGGACTTGCTGCAGCAATTGTGCAGATCATTTCAATCCCGTTCATCTCTCAATATATCATTAACAACTATCAGAAAGATGAAAAGATGTAGTATCTCGTAATAATCAAAAATTAATCATGTCATTGATGTATATTTTCTCATTTATTTTTAAAGGATAACATGGAACAAGGGAAACTAAAAATTGGAAAATACCGATGGGCGATTGTTGCCCTTCTTTTCTTCGCAACAACAATAAACTATATCGATCGTCAGATTATAGGAATACTGAAACCTACACTTGCACATGATATGAATTGGAGCGAGATCGATTACAGCAATATTGTTCTTTCATTCCAATTTGCTTATGCAATCGGACTATTGTTCATAGGAAGAGTGATGGATTGGCTTGGAACAAAGAAAGGATTTTCTCTGGCTATTATCTTTTGGAGCTTTGCTGCAATGGCACACGCGCTGGCACGGAGCGTTACCGGGTTTGCCGCTGCCCGTTTCGCTCTCGGACTCGGTGAGGCAGGTAATTTCCCGGCAGCGATAAAAACAATTGCCGAATGGTTTCCCAAAAAGGAACGGGCGTTTGCAACAGGGATCTTTAATGCGGGTAGCAACGTTGGTGCAGTTGTTGCACCGATCGTCGTTCCGTGGATAACAATTATGTATGGATGGCAGGAAGCCTTCATCATTACGGGATTAATAGGATTTATCTGGCTCGGTTTCTGGTGGCTTCTTTATGATCATCCAAATGAACATCCGAAAGTGACCAAGGAAGAACTGGCATATATCCAAAGCGATCCTCCCGATGCGGCAGCGAAGATTAAATGGCGGAAACTTTTTCCTCATCGACAAACGTGGGCTTTTGCTATCGGCAAATTTATGACAGATCCAATCTGGTGGGTGTATCTGTTTTGGGTTCCGGATTTTCTGAATAAGAGTCACGGGATCACTCTGTTGACGGTTGGTCTTCCGCTTGTTGTTATTTATCTTGTTGCGGACATTGGCAGTATTGGAGGAGGATGGCTCTCATCACACTTCATTAAAAAGGGATGGACCATTAATAAAGCTCGAAAGATTACAATGTTGATATGTGCAATTTCCGTTGTGCCTATCATGTTCGCTTCGGTTGTCAGCAATGTTTGGGCAGCAGTCGCACTTGTTAGTTTAGCAGCAGCAGCTCATCAGGGATGGTCTGCCAATATTTTTACACTTGCTTCGGATATGTTTCCGCGCCGTGCAGTCGGTTCCGTTGTGGGAATCGGCGGGATGGCGGGTGCAGTTGGAGGAATGGTTATTGCAAAAGTTGTTGGGTACGTTTTGGAATGGACAGGAAGTTATTTGATCGTGTTCATTATTGCAGGTTCGATGTATTTGATTGCATTGTTAATCATTCACTTGCTTGTTCCAAAAATGGAGCCTGTAAACTTTGAAGAAAAATTAGCGTAATAATTGCTCAGAAAAAAATATTGTAGCAACTCACTGACATCAAACAATTAAAAATATGGGTACATCACTAAAAATAAAATCTAGTGGCGAAACTACATTCGATTTAGTCTCGCTTGGTGAAACAATGATCCGTTTAAGCCCGCCAGGTCATCAGCGTGTAGAATTTACCCCGACACTTGAAGTGTGGGTCGGGGGAGGAGAATACAATGTTTCCTATGCATTATCACGTTTAGGACTACGCACCGGTTGGGTTGGAGGGCTCAATGATTCTCCCATGGGAGCGATCGTTAAAAATCATGCGCGCGGAGTTGGAGTGAATGTTGATTTTGCAGTTACCAGAAAATATGACGGAATGGGGAAAAAAGACAGAATCGGACTTAATTTTACAGAAGTTGGATTTGGTCCCAGGGCTTCCGTAACATTGTACGATAGAGCGTATTCCGCAACGGCAGGAATCAAACCG
>DMPG01000062.1 GCA_003456055.1 Bacteroidota bacterium
TGCCGGCGTTAATTTCTGAGTTCTGATTTGTGAATTCTGATTTCTTCGAACGAAATATCTTGATCTGTTTATCATTATGGACTGTCCACGCAGCTGGATACGGTGAAAGTCCTCGCACAAAATTATGAATAACATCCGCATCTTTATTCCAGTCTATTCTACACGTTTCTTTAAATATTTTTGGAGCAGGGGATGCAAATGTATTATCCTGCTGTTGCGGGTTTGCCTTGCCGAGTTCGATCAACCGAACTGTTTCCAATACCGCGTTTGAACCAATCTCNNGCATCGTGTAATTCCCCTGCATTCATTTCATCGGTAATAGGAATCCGTTTCTGCAGAATGATATTACCCGTATCAACTTTGTCTTGAAGAAAGAATGTCGTAACGCCTGATTCCTTTTCACCATTGATGATCGCCCAATTGATCGGCGCGGCTCCGCGATATTTTGGAAGCAATGAAGCGTGAAGATTGAACGAGCCTTTCGTCGGAATCGAATACACTTCCTTCGGGAGAATTCTAAATGCAACAATAATGAAAAGATCGGGATTAAAATCTGCAAGAGTTGAAATAAACTGAGTATCTCGGAGAGTTTCTGGCTGTAAAACGGGAATCGCATGTGTCTGTGCAAATACTTTGATCGGAGTAAAACTGACCTGCTGTCCCCGCCCGCGCGGTTTGTCCGGTGCGGTAACAACCGCGGAAACTGTGACATTATTCGTTAATAAAATCTCCAGACTTGGGAGAGCAAACTCCGGAGTGCCCATAAAAATAATTTTCATTCACCACCACACAATCACTATGACGTTCAATATTTACAAAACTATTTTTTTACTCTTTGTCTTCGACTTTGGTTCACCGGCAATGACAACTTCATATTGCGTCTCAACATCACCTTTGGAAATCTTCTTCAATCTCGATCGAAGCAATGTTCGTTTCGTTGAAGTCAAATGATCCAAGAACAGAACTCCGTTCAAATGATCGATCTCGTGAAGCAGAACTCTCGCCAACAACCCATCCGCTTCAACTTCACAGTCATTCATATTGATGTCGTTGTATTTCAGTCTGATCTTTTCGGCACGCCACACTTTTTCCCGTACTTCGGGAATGCTCAAACATCCCTCTTCCATTTCCCATTCCCCTTCTTCATCAACAATTTCAGGATTGATGACAGCCATCGGCTTCGTTCCTTCTCCCGCTTCCATATCAGAAATATCAACAACCAATATCTGCTTCAATTCACCGACTTGATTTGCGGCTAATCCGATTCCGTTCGATTCGTGCATGGTTTCAAACATATCCTTTACCAGTTTGATATCTGCATCAGTTACTTCCGTAACTTTTTTTGCTTTTTTCTTAAGGATATCGTTTCCATATAAATAAATAGGGAGTGTTAACATAAGTAAATCCATATTTCTAAACTCTAAACACGAAACGTTTAGGTTTTAGGGTTTTGTTATTAGAATTTATTGAATTATTCTTCGTGCTTCAGTATATCTCTTCTTATAATAGGATGAATACAATGACGACAATGTTACGCCAAAACTGACACTTGCATGTGCAAACATATCGTCGCCAATATAGATTCCAACGTGGGACGGATTCTGTCCCGTTGTGTTAAAAAAAATCAAATCCCCGAATTTTAGATTCTCTTGCGATACCGATATTCCAAGCTTCATTTGCTGCTCTGTTGTTCTTGGCAAACTCATACCTGCGCTTGTTTTGAAGATCTCCTTTGAAAATGCCGAACAATCGATTCCACTTTTCGTTTCTCCGCCAATTTCATACGGCGTTCCCAGCCACGCCAGGATTGCGTCCATCATAGTTTGCTGTTCAAAACTTCCGGAAACAATAATATCAGATTTTTTCGATTCAGAAGGTTCCTTTGTTTCTTTTTTCGGAGAAACAGTCTTGGGTGAATGTTTTGCGCTGGAAAATCGTTCCCCGACTTTTTTTACATCAACTTTCTTGTCATCTTCTTTCGTTTCTTCTTCGATAACTTTTGAAGAAAATCGGACATTTCCTTTTTTACTCTTTTTCGTCTCTTTTTTTGTGCTTTCATTTCCTGCAAAACGGGGAGATGAAGAACCGCATCCGATCAGCAATAAGGCGAATAACAAAACAAAACACGAAAAGCCCCCTCTCAAACCAAGAAGGGGCTTATGATATTGTTCTCTCGTCATCGATTATCCAAGATACGAACGCAAATTTTTGCTGCGCGATGCATGACGCAAACGGCGGATCGCTTTTTCTTTGATCTGACGGACACGTTCTCGGGTAAGATTGAATTTCTCACCGATCTCTTCCAGCGTCAACGAATGTTCTTTGTGTAAACCAAAGTACAGACGGATCACTTCGGATTCACGTTCGCTTAATGTCGCAAGCGCGCGTTTCACTTCTTCTTTCAATGATTCATCCATTAAAATGGAATCAGGAGCCGGCTGTCGTTCATCCTGAATGACATCAAGCAGACGATTATCTTCACCTTGTGCGAATGGCGCATCAACAGAAAGATGACGTCCGGAAATTTTTAATGTATCGGCAACTTCAAACACCGACATATCAAGCTCTTCCGCAAGCTCGCTTGCGCTCGGTTCCCGTTCAAATTCCTGTTCAAGCTGGCTGAATGCTTTTCCGATCTTGTTCAATGCCCCCACACGGTTCAACGGAAGACGAACGATACGCGATTGTTCTGCAAGTGCCTGGAGAATTGATTGACGGATCCACCACACTGCGTATGAGATGAATTTAAATCCGCGTGTCTCATCAAACCGTTTTGCCGCTTTGATCAGACCAAGATTACCTTCATTGATCAGATCGCCCAATGACAATCCCTGATTCTGATATTGTTTCGCAACGCTCACAACGAATCGTAAGTTGGCTTTCGTCAGTTTCTCCAATGCACGCTGTTCACCCTTTTTGATCCTTTTTGCAAGATCAATTTCTTCATCGGGAGTCAACAGATCGACTTTACCGATCTCCTGCAGATATTTATCGAGTGATTGGCTCTCTCTATTCGTATACTGTTTCGTAATTTTAACCATTAACGCTTCACCTTAATTGTAGTCATGGATACACTGAAAATTTCAACAACATTCTTTTGATTCTTGTTTCGGCGGACATATCACGCTTCCATAACTGCAGAAAACGCAACAATCACCATTTCTTGGTTTTAACAACATTTTGCAATTCGTACACTCATAAAAGTACTGACATGAATCAGTTGACATCGTTTCTTCTTTTTGGAACCCGCACTCCGGACAACAAATGATCGATCGAAGAATCAGCGTTGTCATCATCGCTTTGCTAGATCTTTTATTGGATTCACTTTCTCNNTCATGATCGGCAGTTTGCTTTCGATACAAACCGCTGCGATCAATGCGGAGAAGTCATCCTTAGAAGACGAAACAATCGCTGCTATATTCTTTGCACTTTTCGAGTTTACTCCGAGCACTTTCATTGCACTCATTGCATCGTCTATCGCCTGTGTCTCTTTTAGACTCTTTGAAACTGCAAAAAGTTCAATTGCATTGAATACTGTTGTATAACAGAAGTATTCTTTTGACAATGCTCTCAGGATCGATTCACTATTTACAGTCGTAAGATGCTCAGCAATAATGCTTGAATCAACAACAATTTTCTTCATCGTCATTCAATTGCTCGCTCCATTCGTCCTGCAAAATCCTTGTTCTTGTTCATTGCTCCTTGAGAAGCAAGAAATGTCATCACATGCTGACGATCTTCCAACTGCGTTTTTCCGATCTGTTCAATCTCTGTTTCTGTAACATTCAATTTCGTCAACTGCTTCGATAGTACTCCTCCAAAGATATTGACCGTTACTTTCTCACCGGGTTTCATCTGAAGTTCAAATACGGGTTTGGAAAAGGTAACTTTCCCGTTCCTATCTACTTCGGCTTCAAATTGAATACTATGCTTTGCTTTTTCCATATCCATCTAAGAGTATCTACGACTTGCCAAATCTATAAGATTTTGCAAGTCTATTTCTTCAAACAATTGAATGTAAGAAACTTGTTCCGCTTAATTCTTTTCCGTCAAATCCAAAATAGTCGACGACCGTTTTTCCAAGATCGGCAAAAGTATTGCGAATTCCGATATTCACATTCCTTTTTCCGTTTGGTGAATATGCGATCAACGGAACATACTCACGCGAATGATCGGTACTGTTATCGGTCGGATCGTTGCCATGATCTGCCGTCAGCAGCAATATATCATCACCATTCATTGTTTCAATAATTCGTGGAAGCTGGGCATCAAAATATTCCAACGCCTCTTTCATACCTTTTGGATCTTGTCGATGTCCGAACAGCGCATCAAAATCGACAAGGTTCGTAAAAATAAAACCGCTCGTTGTTTTTTTTGCCCAAACAATCGTCTCTTCAATTCCTTCTGCATTCGATGTTGTATGGATCTTCTCGCTTAGTCCTTTCCCCGCAAACAGATCATCGATCTTACCAACGGCAACTGTCGGAATGTTATTCTCAAACAAAATATCGAGCATTGTTGTGCTTGGAGGGATCAACGAAAAATCTCTTCGATTGGTCGTCCGCTTATAGTTTCCATTCGTCCCAATAAATGGGCGCGCGATCACTCTGCCCACCGCATGCTGTTCGATCATCACTTGATTCCGTGCAATCATACACAGATCATACAATCGCTCAAGTGGAATAACACTTTCATTCACAGCAATTTGAAACACAGAATCCGCCGAAGTGTATACAATGGGAAATCCTGTTCGTGCATGTTCTTCACCAAGTTGAGCAATGATTTCCGTACCCGAAGCTGGCTTGTTCCCCAGAATCCCTTTACAACCGGTCAATCTGCAAAATTTTTCAACAACTTCCTTCGGAAAACCATTTGGGTAATACGGAAAATCTTTTTCTAAAAAGATACCGGACATTTCCCAATGTCCGGTGGTGCTGTCTTTCCCTTTGGAGATTTCCTGCATCTTTCCAAAATTTGCTGACGCATTTCCATTCGAAGGAACACCTTCAATTTTAGCAATGTTCCCTAATCCTAATGAAGCCATATTGGGAAGTTTCATTCCTCCCATTTTGGATGCCGTATTACATAGTGTGTTCGCCGCTTCGTCGTGGTATAGATTTGCATCTGGAGCAGCACCAATCCCAACACCGTCCAAGATAATACAAATTATTTTCCCGTTTCGTTTCATTAAAAGACTCTGGCGATATTACCGCCCGCTTTTTTTGCCTGTTCAAGAACATGCGAGACATTCTTGATCAATTCATCACTTTTCATTTTCGATGATGCTCCGCTGATTCCGATAGTAACAGAGAGTGAAAAACTTCTTTTGTCAACGGAAACAATGCTGCCGGAAATTGCCGTGCGTAATTTTTCAGCCCACATAAATGCATCATTCGCAATCGTATCACCAAGAATAACCGCAAAGGTTGAACTGTCGAATCGGCCTACGACATCGTACGGACGAACACTTGCTCGAAGATGCCGGGCAACATGAACCAGTGCAGCATCTTTCCCTTCCGCGCCGTACCGCTGTTCGATATCCTGAACATTCGAAACTGAAACAAACACCAAACTGAGATCTTCTTCACGATCCGTCGCACGATATAACTCCTCATTCAATCGTTCGGTAAAATATTTTTTAGAGTACGCTCCGGTCTGTTCATCAATAGCAATATGCTCCCCAAGGATCATATTCAACTCTGCGATCTCAAATGCGGGAGCAATCGTAGTAGAAAGAGATTGAATGGATAGAATATCCTTCTTCGAGAATGAATTTACCTTCCGATTTGAAACCACCACTGCGCCAAAACATTTTCCGCCGGATGAGAATGGAATTGATACCAGCGTTCCTTGTTTTAATACTTCAGACGGTCGTTCACTCTCATTAAAAATAACTTTTGAATTCTGTGCTAGATTGATCGTCTGCACACTGTTTGTCTTGATCGAAAAACCGACGATACTGCCGTCAAAATCGATCAATTGTTTAGGCGAGACAAACCTGTCATTTCCTCTTACTCTTACGGATGCTACTGCCCATGCCCGCTGGCCTTCATCGAACAATACAACGCAGATCGAATCCCATGCAATAATATTCTCTAATTCTTCCGCTAACGAATTGATGATCAATGGTACCGACGGTTGGATGGAAATTTTCTTTTTCAACTGCGTATCGGCTTCAACCAATTTCACATCAGCAACCAGATCGTATTTTTCCGTAGAACTGATCAGCAGCGACGAGATCAATTTAGCCGTATG
>DMPG01000016.1 GCA_003456055.1 Bacteroidota bacterium
TTACAAACAATATTCGGCATGATAATCTTCGTTTCAGGGATTACGTTTTTTCAATTCCGCAATTTCATCCGTGGTTAGTTTCCTGAGTTTCCCAGACTGGAGATTCCCTAACTGTAATGATCCTATTGTAATCCGTTGCAGTTCCAAAACAGGAAATCCAATCGACTCAAACATTCTTCGGATCTGTCGATTCTTTCCTTCAACGATCGTTATTTGACATTGGGAAACAGAATTCTCCGAAATAAGTTTTGATATTTTTGCCGGCAACGTTGTGTAACCGTCTTCCAATTCAATACCCTCAGCCAACTGACTCAAATGTTCTCTTGTAAGAATCCCATCACAAACAACAGTATACGTTTTCGGAAACTTTGATTCAGGGTTTGTCAGTTTTTCACCTAATTGTGAATCATTCGTCACCAGNNGGGAAACAGGTGCCCCATTCCCTCAAGCATTTTTTCACGACCGAGCAATTCATATACGGTTGCTCTTCCTTTTTCATCATTCCGTGTGGTTACGACATTAATCGGTTTATTCAGAAGAAAATAAACAAATTTTTTCTCCTTATCGATCGCTTCACCATTAATGGACACATTATCCTTGGCAGGGTCGATTCGATATGAAAGGGATTTGACAACTTTTCCGTTGACCGAAACAGCACCGCTTAAAACTAATTTTTCCGCTTGACTGCGGGAATTGTACCCCAGTTTTGAAATTGCACGCGGAAGACTGACAACGCGTTTCACTTGTTGGTTTTTCACAAACGAATATTGAAATTAAATGATGAAAATACAAACGGATTATTTTATCCGAATGTGCGAAAGAACTACTCCGCACGCAATCGCTGCATTGAGCGATTCCGCTTTGCCAAACTGAGGAATAAGAATTCTTGTATCAGCAAATGAAGATATCTCTTTTGAAATACCGTGTGATTCGCTGCCAATAATGATCACAGATTTTTTTGCAAATGTAATTTGCCTGATATCGTTACTGTTTGAAAGTTCGGTTGAATAGATCGTATACTTTTCTGCGCGGCACTTTTTAAGAAAATCCTTTAAATCGGGTTCCTCAATAACCGGAAGATGGAACACCGACCCCATTGTTGAACGAATAACTTTTGGATTATACAATTCCACCGAATTGTTCCCAATAAACAACGCATCAACGTCAAACCAATCACACGTTCGAATGATCGTTCCAAGATTCCCCGGATCCGTGATCCCATCTAACACAACAATGAGCGCGGATTGTTTTTTAAAGAGAGCACTTAATTTATTTCCCATTAAAAATTTAGGAATAACAGCAATGATCCCCTGGGAAGCAACAGTATCAGAGATGGAATCGATCTCTTTCGCTTTTGCAACAAGGACTTCTTTTGCTGAGTGTTTGAGCGAGTTGATGACTTTGATATTTTCAAAGCGATGTTCATCATATAGAATCGTTTCAATTTCTACACCAGCGTGAATTGCATCTTCAATGGATTTCCATCCCTCGATAATAAATTTATCTTCTTCTTCACGATTCTTTTTTTGAAGAAGATTTTTTATATATGCCAATTTAGATTTTGTCAACACTCGTTTAACCGCTTATTCGTCGTTGAAATCGTGAGCTATTCATACACTCCCCACACTTCTCTCATTGCATCCGAAATTTCACCTACGGATGCATATTCTTCCACCAAACGTAAGATAAAAGGAATAACATTCTCATTGCCTGACGCTGTTTTTTTAAGATCATCTAAATATTNNTTACCCGCTCGTTGTTTCGCGTTGATCGTATTTTCTTCAAATGTGCAATTTGATCATCTCGAATAGCTTCATCAACTTTAAGTAATTCTGTTATCTGTTTTTCCTCTACAACAAATTCATTAACTCCAACGATGATCTTTTCTTTTTCATCGATAGCGCGCTGATATTTATATGCACTCTCCGCTATTTCCGTTTGAAAATAATTTTGTTCGATCGCTTTCACAGATCCACCCATCGCATCGATTGTCACCAAATATTCTTTTACGCGCGATTCGATCTCATTGGTCAATGATTCCACATAATAGGAACCAGCAAGAGGATCAACGGTTTCTGTTACTCCCGATTCGAAACCGATTACCTGTTGCGTCCGCAATGCTAAACGAACGGATTCTTCCGTAGGTAATGCAAGTGCCTCATCTTTTGCATTGGTGTGGAGAGATTGTGTTCCGCCCAATACAGCAGCAAGCGCTTGTAATGTTACACGAGGAACATTATTATTAATTTGTTGCGCGGTCAACGAAGAACCTGCAGTTTGCGAATGGAATCGAAGTTTCATTGAATCCGGATTTTGTGTTTTGAACTCTTCTTTCATAATTGTAGCCCATAATCTTCGCGCCGCCCGAAACTTAGCAACCTCTTCAAATAAATTATTATGGGCATTGAAAAAGAATGATAACCGCGGTGCAAATGAATCTACCGGCAATCCGGCATTAATAGCAGCTCGTACATATTCTTTTGCATTCGCAAGCGTGAATGCAAGTTCTTGAACTGCCGTTGAACCAGCTTCGCGAATATGGTAACCACTGATTGAGATCGTATTCCAACTTGGAAGATGCTCACTGCACCAAGAGAAAATATCAGTCACTAATCGCATTGAATGCTGCGGAGGATAAATATGTGTCCCGCGCGCAATATACTCTTTCAGGATATCATTTTGTATCGTGCCGGATATTTTGCTGAGATCAGCATTTTGTTTTTTTGCCAGCGAAACATACATACACAACAAAATTGCTGCTGTTGCGTTGATGGTCATTGAAGTTGTAATCTTTTGTAATTCAATCCCATCAAACAGTATCTCTAAATCTGCAAGTGTGTCGATAGCAACACCGACTTTGCCGACCTCTCCTTCGCTCATTGCGTGATCTGAATCGTACCCCATTTGTGTAGGGAGATCGAAAGCGACTGAAAGTCCGGTCGTTCCTTGCGACAATAAATATTTGTACCGCTCATTCGATTGTTTCGCTGTTCCAAAACCGGCATATTGCCGCATCGTCCACAGCCGGGATCGATACATACTTGGATGAACACCCCGCGTGAATGGAAATTTTCCAGGATCATTAATCTCTCTCTTACCGTCTGCATCAGATGGAGAGTAAAATTCTTTGATCGGAATTCCTGAATCGGTTTTAAATATTTTTGCTGCCATTCTTTCTATGGATTGTGTAATGGACACAAACTGACTGTTTGAAAATAAGAAAGATGAAGACAAGATGAAACACGTAAGAATTGTTTCCTTACCGCATCCTTTGATTTCGCCATTTCAATTTATTCACGGATACTCCGTCTGATTCCAGAATAATTGCACCCTCAACATCTGTACGATAGACAGTTGCTCCGAATGATTTGAACCTCTCTATCACAAGTTTTGACGGGTGACGAAATTTATTGAATTTTGCTACGGAAACTATCACTTCTTGAGGCTTTACAGAAGAAATATACTTTTCCGAACTGCTAGTTAAAGAACCATGGTGTCCTGCTTTCAGCACGTCCGAATCTAAAAAATCTCGGAATGAATATACCATATGTTCTTCCGCTTCGGTTTCAGCGTCACCGGAAAAAAGGAATGAAGTTTCCCCATATTGAAGCTTGAACACTATTGACGATTCATTCAGACCCGAAAACCCATTGGATGAATCAGCATCGATGAATTGTTTTGTCGGATGCAAAATATACAGCCGTGCATTCCCAACGGGTATTAGCATTCCGGCTTTTCCCGTTGTATGTTCATTTTTTTTTCTTAAATAATTGTATTCATAAAATAAATTTGACTGAGCATATTGGTCAGCATCAATTGTTTTTTTCACGATGAAATTCTTCAACAAGTATGGTACTCCGCCGAGGTGATCTGCATCCGGATGAGTTATAATAATTGCATCGATGGTTGATATTCCATTCTTTCGTAAATACGGAGCAACATTCTTTTCTCCTGCATCGAATTCATTTGTTCTCGGGCCGGCATCCACAACAACAACTTCCCCGGATGGAAACTGAATAACGGCACCATCTCCCTGTCCAACATCCAGAAAAGTAATCCGGAGATATTTTCCGGATGGTTGTAATAAGGAATCAAACAATAGAACATTTGCAAAGATCAACGATGCAAAAATGATCCTTTTGTGAATTACCCTGTTTCCGATATTAAAAAGAAATCCGATAAATGCGGAATACAATAACGTCTCTTGGATTCCAAACGTTGCAGTATTCACTATTGCAAATGGAACTTGCTCAGCCCATTTGACAAAGTTTAAAGTGAATATGGCAAGAAGATCGTTCACTTCGCTAAAACACGATGCGATCCACAACGAAAATATTCCAAGGATTGCTCCTCCAAGCCCAATCGTTACTATCAATCCAACGATCGGCACTACTATAAGATTTGCAAACAAAGAAACAATTGATACTTTCCCAAAATAAAAGGCAGTGAATGGTAATGTCCCAATTTGTGCCGCAAGCGATACCGCAAATAACTGCCAGAGCCATTTCATAATTTTGAATTCTTCAAGCGGCTCGGGAATTTTCGGGATAAGAGCATTCAATTTTGGATAGAAATAGACGATCGAAAATACTGCAGAAAATGAAAGTTGAAACCCGACATCAAATAGTTGTTTCGGTTCGATCAACAGAATAATAATAGCTGATACTCCCAAGACGTTATAGATATCTGTTCGTTCTTGAAACAATTTTCCAAGATAGAAAATGATGATCATCAATGTTGCCCGAACCACGGACGGTGTTGCACCGGTGAGGAACATATAATAGATCAATACTGCAATGGCAATCAGAATTTTTGGTTTTTGTGAAAACCGTAACAAGCCTACAACAACAAAAATAATTTCAGCAACTAACACAACGTGTGAACCTGAAACAGCAAGCACATGGATTGTTCCGGTGTTCATAAATGCAGATTTGATCTCTTCAGAGATTTCGGTTCTATCACCAAGCAGTAATCCTATAAGAAAGTTTGCTTCATCCCCTTTCATTACCGTCCGAATCGTTTTTACGACAAAATTTTTAGATGGGAAAATAATACTTTCAAAGAAGAAATTGCCCTCACGATGATCCGAAACAGTAACGTTGGAATATCCATACACAGAAGCTGTTGCATAAATATTATTCAACTCAAGATATTGTCGATAGCTGAACTCACCGGGATTCCTCTCATCACTTGGAGATTGGATGATACTATTAAATGAAATGTACGAACCGTATTGAATCTCTTTTGGGCTCTCTTTCTTTCGCTTATCTGCAGTGATATTGACATACGCTTTTCCATCGACCTCAACTGAATCGAATTCATTGCTTAACGAAATGAGCGAAACAAGCAGTTTCGTTCTTCCCTCATGTACTCGAGGTTCATCGACCACTTTACAATAGATCGTCAAAGTGTCAGTAGAATTGAGATAATGAGTGATGTGATGATTGTCGCGCAACTGCTCGTTAATAGAATATGATGTTGCAGATGTGAAGAAGAGCAAAGCGAGAAATGTAAATGAGCGTATACTATCTCTCCCCATTAATGCTCGATTAAAGAACATTTCAAAAGATGAAATCACTAAGAAAAGAATCGCAAACGCAGAGAAAACTGTCCAATCAATTGCAAGGAATCGTGCGGATAGAATACCAGAAATGATGAAACTTGCTCCAATAAGAGCCGGTCTGTTTTTCATAATACTTTAGTGCAAGCTAAAATATGATAAGACAGCAGGAGTGATGTGTGTAAGATTTTTTATTCGTGAAGAAAAATATGAATGATGTTTACCAATTACGATCAGCGGAACAGGATTTTTGGTATGAGTTTTTACCGAAAGATCTTCAATATTGCCGTGATCACTGATCATCAGTATAATATCTTTTTCAAAATCAAATTCCTCCAAAATACCCGAAAGAAATCCATCCATTCGTTCAAGCATTTCAACTGCCATTGCCATATCCTGAGAATGACCAGCATGATCGGTAACAAAATATTCGAAAAAATTTAGATCAATATTTTTTCCCGCCTGATAGAACAATTTCCCTGCATCAATTGGATTAAGAGGTTTAACGTCGGGATGGCCAAGTTCACTCCACCGCGTCCCTGCAATATCTGCAGATATTGCTGTACGTTTTTTTACCTCTTCATGAGTATTGAGGTTTTTTCCGGTAGAAATATACGATAACGCAATGGTTGGCACTCTTCCTTTCGGACCAAAAATATAATCGAAATATCGCTTAGGATAACCGTTAGTGAAGAAAAATGTTTTGTCCATTTTTTGAAGTTGTTTGAACAAATTTTTTTCTTTGATAATTGGAATAAGTGTTGAATATGGATGAGGACCGAAATGCTTTCCTACAAATTTAGAAGCATTCATCCCGGTCATGATAGCTGTTTGACCTGTCCCGCTCTGTGGAAGTCCTGGAATGCGCAAGGTCGTATTAACGGGAGATAGTGAAACTATATCAGAGGAAAACCTTTTGAATGATAATGAAGGAAGATTCCCATCAAAGAGATGCTGAAAAGTCGGCAGCTTTGCCGTAAAGAACGGATTTTTTTCGGAACCCTTTTTTCCGTAACCGACTCCGTCCCAGAAGATGAAATACAGTGCCATAAAAAAATAAAGTCAAAAGAGTAAGGTCAATAAATGAAAATAGTTCAATACAATTAGCGTTGTACTTTT
>DMPG01000348.1:0-1495 GCA_003456055.1 Bacteroidota bacterium
GGATCAACTTCAATGAATAAAAGGAAAAATGGAAAATTTCCCTTCTCTACCAAATGTTCGTAGCCTGAAAAAACTGCGTGATTGATCGAACGATTGATAATAAAACGATTGTTCAGAAAAATATACTGATCAACTTTCGATTTGCGGGCAAAATCCGGTTTACCGATAAACCCAGAAATGGAAAGTAAATCGGTATGTTCTTGTAATGGTATCAGTGTTGCAAAATGTCTATCGCCAAATAGACTCTTCAATCGCTCTTCCAATTTTTGAGATGGAAGCGCAAGAATAACATCATCATCACTGCTAAATTCCAATGCAATTTCTGGTTTTGATAATGCTAACCGCTGGATCGTATCGTAAATATGTTTGAATTCAGTATTATTCGATTTTAAGAATTGCCGTCGAGCAGGGGTATTGTAAAAAAGATTCTTTACACTGATCGTTGTTCCGCGTTGATGCGCAACATTTGATTGTTCCTTGACCTCACTCCCTTCAATCCGTAACAACGAACCAACTACATCTTCTTCCCGCCTGGTTTTTAGTTCAACCTGAGCAACTGCAGCAATGGATGCTAACGCCTCGCCTCGAAAACCGAGCGTTCGTATATGTTCAAGATCTTCATATGTGGAAATCTTACTTGTCGCGTGACGATAAAAAGATTTAACTGCATCCTCTGCACTCATTCCATTTCCATTATCGATCAATTGAATCAACAATTTCCCGGCATTTTTGATCGTGATTGAAATGGAAGTAGCGCCGGCATCAATAGAATTTTCAAGTAATTCTTTGACGACTGATTCCGGGCGCTGAACGACTTCACCTGCGGCAATTTTATTTGCCAGATGTTCCGGTAATATGTTGATGATTGATGACATTCTATCGAAGCGTCACTCCAAGTCCCGGTTTGTTGTTCAAAGTCAATTCACCACGGGTATTTCTTACGCCGTCAAAAGGATCGTTTGAGATCAAAACATTTCCGTCTAGATCTGCATAATCGAGCAGCGGACTTAAATGTGCTCCTGCTGAAATACCGACCGCAGTTTCAATCATACATCCCATCATAATTTTCATATTCAATGCCTTTGCAGTATTGATCATTCTCATTGCTTCTCGAAGACCTGTACATTTCATTAACTTAATATTGATACCGTCGAAAGCCTGTGCAAGTTTTGGAATTTCACTTAAACGAATGACACTTTCATCCGCTATCAACGGCAGATCGGATTTATCACGCAACCATTTCAGGTCATCAAATTGATCGGCAGGCATTGGCTGTTCAATAAATTCAACATTTTGATCCTTCAACCATTTTATTCTTTCCAGTGCAAGATTTCTATCGTTCCATCCTTCATTCGCATCTACATATAAAACTTTGTCAGTGATCTTTCGAATTGTATCAATCATTTCTTTGTCATTATCCAATCCCAATTTAATTTTTAGGATAGGAAATTCCTCAGCTTCGCGAACTTTCTGTTCCACAACTTCTTTTGAATCG
>DMPG01000348.1:1509-2168 GCA_003456055.1 Bacteroidota bacterium
AACACCAAGTTTTTTCCCTATCCAATCATGCACCGCAATATCAACAGCACATTTAGCGGAGGTATTTCCTGGTTCAATTGAATCGATATATTCTAAAATTTCATCAATCAGAAAAGGGGTTTCAAATCGGGAAAAATTTATTCGCTGAAAAAATGAAATCACTGTCTCCGNNAGTTTCATTATATCGTTTTATTGGAGAGGCTTCTCCATATCCTATAATGCCATCATGTTCAAATTCAACGATAATGATTTGAGCAGTATCCTTTGCACCTCGTGAAATACGGAAAGTATGTTTTAATTTCAGGTCGTATTGTTTCCATGATAATTTCATATCGTTATCCTATTGATTTTTTAGTGACTTTCTTTTTCAAATAATGCCTCAACAAATTTTTCTGCATCAAATGGCTGAAGATCATCGATCTTTTCACCGACACCAATAAAACGAACCGGAACTTTCAACGTATTACTTACGGCAAATATAACGCCCCCCTTTGCAGTTCCATCGAGTTTTGTAATAACCAATCCCGTTAGTCCAACCATTTCGTTGAACAGTTTTGCTTGTTGTATTGCATTTTGCCCGGTGGTTGCATCAAGAACAAGAATCACTTCGTGCGGTGCGTCAGGACTGACTTTTGTAATCACGCGTTTGATCTTCTTTA
>DMPG01000348.1:2241-3589 GCA_003456055.1 Bacteroidota bacterium
TGAAGCTGTTGGATTATTTCAACTCCTGCTCGCTGTGCCCACACCTCTAATTGTTCGTTTGCAGCAGCACGAAATGTATCAGCAGCGCCGATCAACACTTTTTTTCCGGCCGATTTATAATTATAGGCAAGTTTCCCGATGGTCGTTGTTTTTCCAACACCATTAACACCAACCACCATGATCACATACGGTTTGGTATGCGGAGGAAATTCAAATGGATCAATACCATTAGACGTATTCTTTACAAGTGCATTAGTGATCTCAGATCGCACAAGTTCATTGAGTTCTTCTTGAGATTCGTATTTCTTCTCTTTCGTTTTACGCTTAATACTCTCAATGATTCGTTGGGCTGTTTCGACACCTTNNTGATAAGAATTTCTTCCAACTGTATCAAGAATTCTTCGTCGATCTTCCCTTTTGCAAAGATCAATCGATTAACTTTTGCAACAAGAGTTTCGCGTGTTTTTGCTAAACCTTCTTTCAGTCGTGAAAATTTCAGTGAATCAAAAAATCCCAAAATAATTTTCCTTTTTTGTTAAAGGATTGACACCTGTGTCATCCTATTTTTTATTTTCATGTAATGTTTGAAAGAACCGATGTGCATATTCCAAAAACGAATATGCCAACAACCCAATAGTAATCCACAACAATATTTCAAAAGACTCATTCATCCAGGAATACTTCAAAATTGCAAACACAAGTGTTAGAGTTAAGAATGAAACCGCTGCTTTTCCAGACATCAACGAAGGGAGAATAATACCTGTTTTTGATTTAATGTAAATTCCTGCAAAAAAAATGACTATATCACGAAATAGAATCAATAATGTGAACCACAATGGAATATCGCCAAAAATGGTCAGCATTACAACCACGATGCCAACTCCGATTTTGTCTGCAAGAGGATCGATTATCTTACCAAATTCTGAGATCTCATTGAATTTACGAGCAAAATATCCATCAAGTGCATCGGTTGAAACGGCAACGAGAATAAAAAGAATTGCAATCTCCCGATGGAACTGCATTGGAGTAACAAGATAATACGATGCAGGTATCATCAGAATAATTCTACTGATGGATAGCATATTGGAGAATGTCCAAATTTTTCCCTGTATCATCGTATTACTGCAAATTTTCCAATAATTGTATTTGTGATTTCATTAGTACCATTCAATTGTTCAACCCGATAGAGATAGATACCCGTTGAAATCAGATTACCATTTTCGCTTTTCATATTCCACGATATTCCTTCACTGGTTGTAACATTATCGAAGACTTTTAGCTTTTCACCATTCATTGAATAAATGGTTATTCTGCAATCCTTCGGAATATTAACAAATGAAACGTATTG
>DMPG01000094.1:0-2016 GCA_003456055.1 Bacteroidota bacterium
TTTGGTTTGGTGAAGAGAATATATTTTCCCTTTAGTTTTCCTTTATATGAATCGATCTGATCTAGAGAATCCGCATCAAAATACAGTACCTCGGCTGTTACTTCACCTTTTAATCCCGGCGACCATGCTTTTGGATACGAAATAAGCGGCTGAGTTTGTCTGCCGACAATCGTTGCCGAAAAATTTTTCAGCTTCCAACTCTTTCCGAACGGACCCCACGATTCAAGATGCGAGTTCTCCATTCCCATTTCGGTGAATTTATTCTTTGCCCAATTTGCGGCAACAGTAAATTCCTGTGAACCGGTAAGACGCGGACCGTACACATCGGCAATCCACGACAAGATCTCTTTTGCCTGTGAGCGATTCCATCCTTCGTCTCTGATCTTTGCCATCATTGCGCTGTCAACTTTTTCCTGAGAGAAACCGAATTGCAATACAATCAATACAAAAAGAAAACGTGTTGCCTGTTTCATAATACTCCTGTTAAATATAAGAATTGTCGATTATTATTGTTGTTGAAGTGAATCCGCCGGTGCGGTTGGTCCTGCCGGATTCTTTTTGACCGGTTCAACCAGTGAATTTACAAAATCTTTTCTCATGTTCGCGGCCACACGCACATCCGATCCATTCAACCAGATCTTTCCATCCCAGATCCGTGATTCGATCTTGTATTCTACTTTCTTTCTGTCCGGGGTAAACTTTGCAACGATGCGGACCTGATATTTATCGTTCGTCATATCTTCGGAAAAATATGAAGGACCGAATGCAGAACGCACATACCCGTCTTCTTTCGAGATCATTTCCAGCTCAAATTTTTTGGTGACAATATAGATAACACGCTGCCACGCATCATCATATTTAACCGAAGCTTTTACTTCGATCACTTCCCAATATTGTTTTGTCATACGCATGAAGGATTCCGGAGCACCGGTTCCGCAGCCATTGAACAGCGCTGTTGAAGCGATCAACAGTAAACCAATAGTGTAAATATTTTTCATTGTGGTTTTCCCTATGCAATAGTATGTGTTTAATTTCAATCAGGATAGTGAAACTGAATGTCAAGTTCAACATCAGGGTGCAAACTTTTTACAACAGGACAGTTATGCCCAATGGATTCGGTTTTCATCCTATATTCTTTTGGAATTCCTTTTGTCATTTTAAGTTTTGCGACAAGTTTAGCGATGGTTCTTGGGGGTGTTGCCGACATATGTTTTTCAATTGCAATGGTAGTTCCGGCAAGTTGAACGCCATCTTTTTGTGCGGCAATTCCCATGGTGGTGATCATACAGGCTCCAAGCGCGGTTGCAACAAGGTCGGTTGGGGAAAAACTCTCTCCCTTTCCCTGATTATCGGTCGGTGCGTCTGTGATGAATTGTACGCCGCTGTTATCGTGTGTTGCAACGCATCGGAGTTCTCCTTGATATGCGATTGAAATTGGAACCATGGTTTTTTTCCCTTGTCGTATATTTATTCTATAACCTTGCGAAGGTTTTACAAAAACATCAGAAACCTTCGCAAGGGTTCTTAATGTCAATTATTCTTTTTCGAAATCAATATTGCTTCGATATTCCAATCCATTATCGTTCGCACGAACCGAAGATTTGCTGAATCGTAAATATCGCTTCACAAATTCCAGCCGTTCGCTTCCGTATTGTGCCGCAGGAAGCGGGAATACGATTTCGGAACGCAATGCTGAAGGAATGAGTACCGGTTTGATCAGGTCGGTCGCTTGCAATGGTATCTCTTTATAATACGGAATGTTCCATCCAAGAAGTGCGATGGTTATTTTTGACTTGAGCATCACTGTTTTTGAAATCGGCATTAACCTGATATAATCTGAATCAGCAGTGGAAACAGTGAACTGGATCTCTTCATCAAGATAAAAATGAACTCGCGGAATTGAATGTGCTGAGACCCCGGAATATTTTCCGGAAACCCCGATCGATCCGGTTCCCTCGATCTCGATCTGTGCATTGATAATATTGTTGGAAAAAGAGGTGAACTGGAATTTTTTCA
>DMPG01000094.1:2070-2720 GCA_003456055.1 Bacteroidota bacterium
GTGAATATCGGCAAGCGTACGATTTGCAACGCGTGCCAGAAGCATATTGATCGCCGATACTTTTGTGCGGGAAATAAGATCATGTCCGCCGGGGAGAGCGGTGATCTGCTGGTCGATGGTTGCCGCAAGTGAATCAAGCTGCGGTTTTATCGCGGTAATCTTTTGCAGAGATTCTTCTTCTGAAGGAATGGTAACGGAAGAACCGCATCCAATTAAAACAACCAATGAGCAAAAAATAAATATTCTCCTCATTTCGCCACCCCCACTTTCTTCACATTCATCGCGAGGAATAATTTTTCTTTGAAGATAAGAACTTCTTTTAACGCCAGGAAATATTTCAATGTGTGTGCCGGTGTGGAAATATCCATATTCAATCCAGCGCGGATCTGAACAGAGTTTGCCTGAACGGGAAATTGATTGTTGAAGTCGACCGGAAACTGGATCGGCGGCAAATGCTCGCTAAGCGTGGAGAGTTGTACAGTGACGATATCCCGGATGATGCCATCGAACTGTCCGATCATTCCCCCTGCCTTAACGTTCGGCACCACATTGAACGGTTCAAGCGTAGCGTAGAACTTTCCGCTGTCAATCTTGAAACTCAGCACACAATCCATCAACAGGTTCACATCAACATCGTATTCGTGATTGTA
>DMPG01000094.1:2816-2996 GCA_003456055.1 Bacteroidota bacterium
AAGATCGGCATTGCTGATCGAATCACCGTTTGCTAATCGCTGTGAAAGACGCTACGCACCGGCAAGCCGAACTTCCAATACTTTTGCTTCGCGAGCTTTTTGTAATTGTTCAATATCAACATTTGCTCCGGCAACAGGACGAAGAATAAAACAGCCTGAAAAAAAGAATGAACAATAAAC
>DMPG01000236.1 GCA_003456055.1 Bacteroidota bacterium
ACGGGACATTACGCTAACTGGGAGTTATGTGCATTTTCGATTCCCGTTCTTGTTCCTGAAAAATATACGATCGTAGTTCAAAAACAACGTAATCCATTTATCAATGATTTTATGACTTCAATGCGATCCCGTTTTGGAACCAAATTAGTCGTTATGGAGCGGGCGTTACGAGAATCTCTTCGGGCACTTTCTAATAATGAAACCGTTGCTTTAATTGCAGACCAGAGTGGTCCCGAGAGCGGTATTTATGCTAATTTCTTTGGACGACCNNGCATCAACACATCAAGGTCCGGTAGTTTTTCAGCTGCGCAGCGGAGCACCGATGATCATGTTAATTTTAATCCGTGAAGGGCTTGAAAAATTCAGGATTGAAATGGAAGAGGTTGATACAACACATCTTACCGGAACAGACGAAGAAAAGATGAAAGAACTGACGCAGCGTCATGTGAGCATGTTGGAGAAATTCATTCGGCGGCATCCCGAACAATGGCTCTGGATGCATAAGCGATGGAAACATACGGAAACGTATCTGAAACGGAAAGAGGAAGGCTCTGTTTCATGAAAACTCCTAACCACATCCTTGTTTTTCAAACAGCATTTCTCGGTGACGTAATTCTCACGTTGCCGATGATTCAAGTCCTTCACAAAAGATTTCCGCTTGCATCAATTGATGTAGTCACAACTCCCATTGCATCAGAACTACTTGCTCATCATCCTGCAATTTCAAACGTCATTCGGTATGATAAACGGAAGACTCAAAAAGGAATTTCAGGTATGCTTTCGCTCGCAAGCCAACTTCGAAAAAGACATTACGATCTTGCAGTTGTTCCACATCGTTCGTTCCGAACGTCACTGATTGTAGGATTGAGTGGCATCAACAATCGAATAGGTTTCTCTACAGCTTCCGGAAGTTTTTTCTATACCCATATCGTCAAATATGAAAAATCAAAACATGAAATTGAACGCAATCTTTCATTGATATTTCCATTAGATATTTTTGTTGAACACAAAGAGCTTCCGTCATTATATCCTTCGTCTTCAGAGCGCACGGCGATCGATCAATTTCTATTTGAAAGAGAAATTCTTAACTACCATATGTTGATCGCGATTGCTCCCGGATCAGTGTGGAAAACAAAACGGTGGCTGATCGAACGATTTTCAGAGCTTTCAAAAATACTTGCAGACGCTGGATTTGAAATTATCATTATTGGTGGGAAAGAGGACGCAGAACTGGGGAAGTCGATCATTGAGACTGCAAAACATAAAAATATCCATGATGCCACCGGAAAAATGACTCTTTTGCAGTCAGCAGAATTGATCCGCCGTTGTAAAACACTGGTAACGAATGACAGCGCGCCGCTGCATATCAGTGTTGCAATGAGAACACCAGTTGTTGCGATTTTTGGCGCTACTGTTCCCGAATTTGGATTTGCGCCGTATGGTAAGGATGATGTTGTTGTGGAAACAAAAAATTTATCGTGCCGTCCTTGCGCAATTCATGGCGGGAATGAATGTCCGATTGGAACATTTGTTTGTATGAAAAATATTGAAGCAGTTGCCGTTGCAGCGAAAGTAAAGAGTCTCATCATAAAGTGAAGAGACTCCAAAAATTAAAATTCCGATGAATTGCCCGTATCCAAAGAATCGGAACTAACATGGACATCACAGCGTGCAGGGAGATATTTTGAGTTAAAAATCTCTGTGATCTTTACCGGGCAAAATTCTGTTGCAAGTTTCTTCGTTTCGGCACAGATCGAATCTCGTTCAACACCGTTNNTATTTCATAAATCGACCGAACAACGGTGCAGCGGCTCTTCCACCTTGTCCGTCCGCAGAGTTAAAATTAACCGATTGATCATCAAAACCTACCCAAACGCCAGCTGCAAGCTGCGGTGTAAATCCAACGAACCAAGCATCCGCATAATCTTGTGTTGTTCCTGTCTTTCCAGCGGCGGGATAATGGAAGAAATTTCTAATTCTCATTCCAGAACCCAAGTTGACAACATCCTGCATCATATCGGTCATAATGTATGAAGTCTCTTTGCTCAACACTTCTTTTTTTTCTGGAATATTATCTTCAACGACATTTCCATCTTTATCTTCGATCTTTAAAATAGAATTAGGTTCAACATGAACACCTTCGTTTGCAAACACACCAAAAGCAGAAGTCATTTCAAGAGGAGTAACTTGCGCTGTTCCAAGTGCAATTGAATAATAGGGCGGGATAGGAGATTTTATTCCCAATCGTTTTGCATACTCCACCACTTGTTCTCGTGTCACAACATCCATAATAACACGAACAGTCACTAAGTTGAGAGAATTCGTCAGTGCATTTCGCAGCGTTGATTTCCCGCCGACATCTCCTTCAAAGTTTCCCGGACGCCATTCTGTTCCATCTTCCATCATTACCGTAATCGGTTGATTGAGCAATTCATACGATGGGGGATATCCATTATCGATGGCAACGGTATAGACAAATGGCTTGAAACATGAACCTGGTTGTCTGCGGATCTGAGTTACATGATTCAACCCGTAACGAAATGAGCGAAAATTCCTTCCTCCGACCATTGCGCGAATTCCGCCGGTCTTTGGATCGATGGCAACAAACCCAACTTCAATCGACTGAAATACCCTCTTTATTGAATCGATGAATGCAGGATTGTTTTTTAAGGATGTCTACAACACTATCTTTGTTCTCACTTTTGCGGTATTGATCCGTTTGCCTTGCCGTACGATCTAATATTTTTTCCAACAGAACCGGTTTCTTATTCCAATTCCAAATAAGGTCGAACTGCTGCTGCTTTTCTGCAAGATGTTCTTCAACTGCACGATTTGCATATTTTTGCATTCTACTGTCAAGAGTAGTATAGACTGACAAACCGTCTTTATAAATATTGAATCCGTACTTATCAGCTTTCTCTCGCATCTGTTGTCGAATGTATTCGACAAAATGCGATGCAATTCCAAGCGGTCCTTCAACTTCGTTCGTTGAGAACGACAATGGCTCCGCTTTTATTTTATCCGCCTGAATTTGAGAAAGGCGTCCTTCATTCACCATGAGTGCCAAGACAAGATCGCGACGCGAACGGGCACGTTCAGGATGCCGTATCGGATCATAATAATTCGGTCCGTTCAATATTGCGATGAGCATCGCACTTTCCCCAACAGTTAGTTCTTCTACTTTTTTATCATAGAATACTGCCGACGCTGCCGAAATTCCATATGCGCCGCGTCCAAAAAAGATCGTATTGAGATACATCTCAAGAATTTCCTTTTTGGTAAAATTCTTTTCGATCTGAACCGACGTTATGAATTCTCTTAATTTACGAGTCGCTTTGTCAAACGCACTTTCATTTGCATTTTGCAACCCGTAAAGATTGCGTGCAAGTTGTTGTGTAATAGTGCTTGCGCCTTCTTTCAAACGAAGGTAGAAAAGATTCTTGAACATTGCGCGGATGAATCTCCACGGTGTAACTCCCCAGTGTTCATAGAAATTTTTATCTTCAGTGGAAATGAGAGCATCAATCACACTTTGTGGAATTTGATTATATCCAACATACGAGCGATTTTTTGTGAGGAAGAATGTTCCTAGCACTTCACCGTCAATGGAGTACACTTTTGTTGCAAGTTCAGGTCTCGGATTTTCTAGTTCTTCGAGTGAGGGAAGTCCGGAAACGATATAATTGGTGTAGACAACCATGAGCAGAAGGAATAGGACAAATGCTCCTAAGAAATAAAAACGGAACTTATGGAAAAAACCTTTTCCTTTTTTCAATAACTCTTCACGATAGCTCGGGTCGTTGAAGTATTTTTTCATTTGTTCTGAACTGTATTTTGGTTTTTTCTTTT
>DMPG01000057.1 GCA_003456055.1 Bacteroidota bacterium
AGTTCTGAACGCTATGCTTCTTTTAAATTATACTGCTGGATCTTTGTGTAGAGGGTTTTAAGGGAGATGCCAAGAATTTTTGCGGCAAGGTTCTTGTTCCATTTTGTATTATTCAATACTGCAGCAATATGTTCTGTTTCCAATTCTTGAATAGAAATTGCAGAACCGATCTTTCCATTGCCTCCGCTACCAGAAGCATTCTGCGAAACCGATAAATGCATCGGTAACGCAAGATCCTTCGGACGAATGAATTCATCGTTACACAATACAATTGCACGCTCTAGTACATTTTCCAATTCTCGTACATTACCAGGCCAGGGATATTCCATCAATGCCTGAAGAGCATCGGCGTGAAGTTGTTTTTTCTCTCGCTGTTTATTCTTGCGATCCAAGATGCTTTGCGCAAGCAAGGGAATATCTTCTTTGCGATTTGTGAGCGAAGGAATGTTAAGCGTTATGACATTAAGACGATACAGCAGATCTTCGCGGAACCGTCCAGCTTTCACTTCTTCGATCAGTTTTTTATTGGTCGCAGAAATGATCCGCACTTCGGATTTGAAGTTCTTGTTACCGCCGACACGCCGATATTCGCCGGTTTGAATGAACCGAAGAAGTTTTGGCTGAAAGATTTGACTCACTTCTCCTATTTCATCGAGGAACAATGTGCCGCCGTGAGCAATTTCTACCAGACCTTGCCGCATTACCTGAGCATCAGTGAACGCACCTTTTTCATGACCGAATAATTCACTCTCAATCAACGTGTCAGGAATGGATGCACAGTTCAGTGCAACAAAAGGTTTTTCTGCACGCGGTGAGTTTTTATGCAGAAAATTTGCGAAGAGTTCTTTTCCCGTACCGCTTGCACCTTCTAACAATACTGTGGAATCACTCGGCGCAACCTTACCGGCAAGTTCCAGTACTTTCATAAACTCAACGCTTTGTCCAATAAGTTTTGAAGATTGTGCCAAACGCGAAAGTTCGGACTTCATCACTTTATTTTCGATTACAAGCGTTCGTTTTTCTAAGGCATTGTTCACCAGCGAAAGCAATTCGTCTACTGCATATGGTTTTGCAAGATAATAGAACGCACCGAGCTTCATACAGTCTACAGCCATTCGAACATCAATGACTGCAGTTAACATGATGACCTGCGTATCAATAAAATTCTGTTTGATGAAATTAAGTACTTCGATGCCATCAACTCTTGGCATTCGTACATCAAGCAAAACAAGATCGAACGGTTTTTCCTGAAGTTGATTGATAGCAACAATACCGTCTTCGGCAGTAACTACTGAATGACCTTCAGAAGTGAGGAGTGAATCAAGCATGGTGCGAAAATCTGCTTCATCATCAACAACCAGTATTCGGGCGATATTTTTAGTCTTTGCCATACGAGTCTGTGAAAATATAGGTGTTTATCACCTCACCTGCAAAGTCATTCTTTGGCCATCAGGGAAATTTTAGTATTTTCATACTTTCAACAGACTAACTCATCCAATTAATTGAATTTCGTATGCTTACAGTTATTCTTCTTACTGCTTCAAATATTTTTATGACCTTTGCCTGGTATGGACATCTAAAGTTTCGAGAAGTTGCTATGTGGAAAGTGATTTTGGCAAGTTGGGGAATTGCGTTCTTTGAATATTGCCTGATGGTTCCTGCAAATCGTTACGGATATGGACAATTTAATGCGGCGGAATTAAAGACCATTCAAGAGATTATTACGTTGGTTGTTTTTACTGTTTTTTCGATTATATATTTAAAAGAAGAATTGCGATGGAACTATATTGTCGGTTTTCTATTAATTATTGCAGCAGCATTCTTTATTTTCAAAAAATGGTGATTATTTTCCTGCTGTATTGAATGTGTTAGTTTTATGCAAAGATTATTCTATTGGAATATATCAACATTGTTCTTCACCGAGTTCCTGCCATTGTTCACCGAAAAACACGCAACTTCTTTGGGTTTTCAAAGTAAATTAACCCCATAGTTCTTTGAAAAGACCATATCCTCCGATTTATTAATTTTCTTTCATACAATTGTAACAAGAATGAAACTTAAGTATATTGGAAACCGTAGAAACCAAACAAGTTTCCTACAATAAACTTAAGACTATAACGTCAAACTATGCAGGAACTCTGCATTTTTTAATGGAACTAAGGAAACCCAAAAAACGTTGTAAGTTTCCATAAAGCATAATTAAAGGAGAGAAATTTGTCTGATTTAGAGCTGAAAGAAAGAATCCTTATTGCTGCACGTGAATATTTTTTTACCAACGGATTCAGCAAAGTAACAATGGAAGAGTTTGCCCATAGCATGGGAATGAGCAAAAAAACGATCTATAAATTTTTCCCAAGCAAAGATGATATTGTCAAAGCTATCACACGAGAACAACTGATTTCGATCAATCATCGGTGTGAATCTTTCAGAAATGATTCAACATTGGAATTTATTGACAGAATAAAATCGACGATTGGCTATTTGACCACCGAGATGCAAAAAATGAAACCACAGTTTTACATTGATGTGCAGCGAACGATGCCGGATCTTTGGAAAGAAGTTGACAACTTTCGAAATGAAAAAGTGACCTGCGATTTTGCGTTGATGGTTCAACAAGGGGTCGATTTGGGAATTTTCCGCAGCGATGTGAATGTTCAGGTCTTTGTTTTGATGTATGCAAGCGCAATGCGCAGCATTGTAAATCCGGAAGCTCTCTCTCACCTTCCGCTCAATGTAAGCCAGGCTTATCAATCTGCCGTTACGGTTTTTTTCGAAGGAATGATGACCGATGAAGGCAGATCAAAATATAGAAACAAATTAAACGAACCAATGAAGGAAGAGGTAATAGCATAATGAGAACAAAAATAGTCATCACAGTTATTATGATCAGTTCAATGATGGTTGCACAGGAAAAACTTTCGTTGACAGTCGATCAGGCAGTTCAGACAGGTTTAGAAAACAGCAAAACGTTGAAGTCATCACAATTCAAAGTCGTAGCTGCTGAAGCAAAAACGAGCGAAGCAAATGCGGCGGGTTTACCATCGCTAAAATTAAATGCAGCATACACCAAATTAAGTGAGGTCGATCCGTTTACCTTGAACTTCCCTGCATTTGGAACGCTTCAGGCAGATAACAAAACAGTTTTGTTCAATACTGTTAAAGCCCAACTCGGCGATAACGTTACTAACAATTACACTTTGAGGGCAACGGTGCAGCAGCCATTATTTACCGGCGGGAAGATTTCTGGAGCTAAAGATATTTCGGAAGCCTCGTACGAAGCAACAAAAGAAGATTTCAAAAAAGACAGATCCGATCTTATCTATAACATAAAAAGCGCATACTGGAATTTGTTCCGTGCCAATGAATTCAAAAAAATGGTTGATGAGAATGTCGGACAGATCAAAGCACATGCTGCAGACGCAGAGAATATGATGAAACAGGGATTATTAACGAACAATGATCTCTTAAAAGTTCAGGTGCAGTTATCTGATGCACTGGTTCGGCAGATTGATGCAAAAAACAATGTTACATTATCCATGATCGCCTTAAATAATACTCTTGGACTTCCGTTGGATACTGAGATCGATATTATCTCACAATTACAGACAGGTAGTTCATCTTCCGCTGATATCAATATGCTTGTCAAAAAAGCGGTGGAAAATCGCCCTGAAATATTAGGAATGAATGCCCGTCTTAAAATGAGTGAATCAAATCTTTCCATTGCACGTTCGGGATGGTATCCACAGATATTCTTGGTGGGAAATTACAATTATTTGAATCCAAATCAGCGCATTTTTCCTTCAAAGGCAGAGTTCAAGGGAACATGGGATGTTAGTGTTTCTCTTTCATACGATCTATGGAACTGGAATACTTCCGGAAGCCAGTCAACACAAGCAGAAGCTCAACTTTCACAAACAGAACAAGCATTATCGCAGATGAAAGATGGTATTTTACTTGAAGTTACACAAAGTTATTTAACGCTCAACCAAACCAATGAGCGAGCGGCGGTAGCGCGAAAAGGTGTTGAGCAAGCTGAAGAAAACTATCGTGTGACCAATGAACGTTACAAAAAAGGTTTGAATGTCAATTCTGACCTTTTGGACGCGGAAGTTGCTTTGTTGCAGGCAAAATTAAATTATACACAATCGTTGATCGATTACGAATTATCCAATGCGCGGCTTTCCCGCTCAATTGGTGAATAACTTTTTAAAAATACTATAACATAAAACATTAAGGATAATACAAATGACAAAATATAGATTAATATCAATCAGCGTGGTATTGCTCGGTGTTTCACTCGGCTTTATTATGAACAGCCAGCCAAAGAACGAAGATCAAAAAACGACAGGAGGAGCCGCCATTACAACTGCATATTCCGTTTCGGTGGTAACTGCCGCTAAACAGAGTGTTTCCGATAACTTTTCGTTAATGGGCACAATTGCGGCAAACAATGATGTCGTCATCATGTCTGAAACACAGGGGCGCGTAGTGAAAGTAAACGCACAGGTTGGTGAATATAAAACCGCCGGTTCAGTGCTTGTTGAAGTGGATGATGAATTAAAAGAAGCAAACTATAAAGCAGCGAAAATGAACTATGAAAAATCAAAAAATGATCTTGAGCGTTATGAAGCACTGTATAAGGACAAATCAATTTCCGAATCGCAAATTGAGCAAGCACGATGGGCATTTCAAAGTGCAGAGTCACAATACATTGTAGCGCGCCGTCAATATCGCGATACAAAGATCACAACTCCGATTTCAGGAATCGTTACTGCGCGTCCGGTTGATGTCGGCTCAATGCTG
Source organism: Bacteroidota bacterium (assembly GCA_003456055.1). GTDB lineage: Bacteria > Bacteroidota > Ignavibacteria > UBA10030 > UBA8401 > UBA8401. The sequence goes on from DMPG01000057.1 coordinate 4,804, forward strand.
CAAGGTTCTCCCCAACCGAGTGTTGTTGCTAATGTTGTTGATATTTCAAAATTGAAAGTTAAGATCAATGTTGCTGAAAAAGATGTCTTCAAATTAAAACTTGGTGATAACGTTGAAGTGACCACCGATGTGTACCCCGATGCATCGTTTGAAGGAAATGTTATTACCATTGCCGCAAAAGGCGATGAATCACATACATTCCCTGTTGAAGTTCGCATTGATAACAGCAAAACGTATCCATTAAAAGCGGGGATGTTCGGCCGTGTAAACTTTACACTGAAAAGCCGTGCTGATTATATCATCGTTCCCCGCGAAGCGATCGTTGGAAGTTTGAAGAGTGCAAAAGTGTATGTCGTTCAGGACAATGTTGTAAAACTCCGATCAATAAAAGTTGGAAATGACATTGGCACCAATGTCGAGATCATCTCGGGTGTAAAAGAAGGCGAAGTGATCGTTGTGAACGGCCAGAATAATTTAAAGGAAAATGCATCCGTTGTGGTGCGTAAATAAATTACCCTATATTTCAAGAATATTTTTTTGATGGTATAAATCAAATAAGGATTATGTAGAATGACAATTACCGAATTATCAATCAAACGCCCTAGTATGATCGTTGTGATCTTCACAGTGCTTGGCGTATTGGGACTGTTCAGTTATTCATTATTGACGTACGAATTGCTCCCAAAATTTTCACCGCCGGTCATAACAATCAGTACAATCTATCCCGGCGCATCACCATACGAAGTTGAGAATAACGTCACTAAACAGATAGAAGATGCCGTTTCCGGTATCGATAAGATCGATGCCATACGGTCAACCTCGTTCGAAGGAATGTCGCTTATTATTGTTGAATTCAAACAATCTGCAAAAACTGACATTGTTCTGCAGGATGCATCACGAAAAGTAGGAGAAATCGTTGCAAAACTTCCAAGCGGAGCAAAACAACCGACGCTTTCAAAGATTGCAATCGATGAAGTTCCCGTATTGCGGATCGGTGTTACAAGCCAAATGGATTCTCGTGAGTTTTATCAATTCATGAAAGATCGTGTGCAGCCGCGTATCTCAAAAGTTGCCGGCGTCGCACAGGTTGTGATGAGCGGCGGTGAAGAACGGGAAATTCAAGTCAATCTCGATGCAAGTAAACTTCGTTCCTATGGACTTTCATTGCTTCAGGTAACACAAGGAATTAAAAATGCTAATTTAGATTTTCCGACAGGAAAGATCAAAGACAGCGACGGGCAATTCATTATCCGTGTTGCAGGAAAATTCGCTTCAATTGAAGATCTTCGAAATCTCGTCGTTGCACGTTCACGCCAGGGCGGCGATGTTCGACTTGGAGATGTTGCGGAGGTGCAGGATGGCACTAAAGAGTTCACCCAGATGAACAGAGTGAACGGTACAACATCGGTTGGTATTCAATTATTGAAACAGTCCGATGCGAATGCCGTGAACGTTAGCGCCCTTGTGCGGACAGAGTTGATAAAGATCCAGGAAGAGTTCAAAGAGCAAGGTATTGTGTTTGATATTGCTCAAGATAGTTCAAACTTTACACTGGAAGCAGCAAATGCTGTGAAGTTCGATCTTTTTTTGGCGATCATCATGGTTGCGATTGTCATGCTATTATTCTTGCACAGTTTCCGAAATTCATTGATCATTCTGGTTGCAATTCCGGCATCGATCATTTC
>DMPG01000346.1:0-302 GCA_003456055.1 Bacteroidota bacterium
CTTTTTTAAGTTTGGTTGTTGCAAATATACATAGATGGTGTTTGGAATATTGAGAACGCAAATTTAACTAAAACATTTTTCACTTCAGGAGAGTTTATGAAAATTACCGTTATCGGCGCAGGCAATGTGGGTGCAACAGCAGCACAACGCATTGCAGAAAAAGAACTGGCAAACGAAGTTGTATTGGTTGATATCGTTGAAGGCATTCCTCAGGGAAAAGGTTTGGATATGTACGAATCCGCACCGGTCGAAGGTTTTGATACAATGGTGACCGGAACAAATTCCTACGAAGCAACGGCAGG
>DMPG01000346.1:317-2437 GCA_003456055.1 Bacteroidota bacterium
GATCTGTTGAATACGAATGCCGGGATCATCAAATCCGTTACCGAACAGGCGGTGAAACAATCACCAAACACGATCTTGATCGTCGTGTCCAATCCGTTGGATGTGATGGTTCACGTAGCACAAAAAATTTCCGGATTCCCGCGCAATCGCGTTATCGGTATGGCTGGCGTGCTGGATACAGCTCGCTTCCGTTCGTTCATCGCAATGGAATTGAAAGTTTCCGTTGAAGATATCACTTCATTAATTCTCGGCGGTCATGGTGATTCAATGGTNNCTGGCACGCTATACTTCTGTTGCCGGAATTCCGTTAACAGAACTAATGGCACAAGATAAGATTGATGCGATTATAAAACGTGCACAAAATGGTGGGATTGAAATTGTGAACTTCTTAAAGACCGGAAGCGCGTTCTATGCTCCTTCATCCGCCGCAGTACAAATGGTTGAATCGATCGTGAAAGATAAAAAACGAATTCTCCCCTGCGCCGTAATGCTGAATGGTGAATATGGAATTAAAGATACCGTTGTTGGTGTACCGGTTAAATTAGGGCGAAGCGGTATGGAGCAAATTCTTGAGATCAAATTAACACCGGAAGAGAATGCCGCTTTGAAAAAATCTGCCGACGAAGTGAAGTTGAATATGGATAAAGTAAAGTTTTAAGAGCAGATTTTTAGATTTCAGATATTAGATTGGTAGACAAACGCCTCGCAGATTTGTGAGGCGTTTTTTTTGCTTCTTGTGTTTCCATGACAAAAAATATTCATCGTTGCTGAATGATGAACTTTTTTTATCGTGCAGTTTTTCAATAATGTAACTTAAGATTGTATTAACACAAAATCCCGAAATCTTTTCGATCTCAGGATTTTAAAAACATGTCTAACTATCTAATATCTGTAATCTAATAGTCTGTTCTCACAACTTCATCACCAACGTCACTTCATTCCCCTGTTCGTTGTATGTTACCGACTGCATGAATGCTTTCATCAAAAAAACTCCACGCCCGCCGGTGCGGAGCAGATTATCTTCATGAAGAGGATTCGCGATATCTTCCGGTTTGAATCCTTTCCCTTCGTCGTGTACTTTCACCGTTAAGGTCTTACCCTTTTTCGAACACGTAACTACTACATGTTTTGATTCATCGTTCTTATTGCCATGAATGATACCGTTATTCACTGCTTCCGTTACGGAGACAAGCAGCGCATGCAGCCTCTCTTCCGGCAGTTTGAACGAATCGTTCACCGTGTGGAAGAATTTTTCAACAAGAGTGATATTCTTCCGGCTGCTCGGAATGGAAAGCTGGAATTGTTGTCCGGTCGATTTCATACGTTAATAATATAATTTTTCACAGAAAGACACAAAGGTTTAATTTTAATGAAAAATTGTTGTATCCTTTGTCACTTTTTTATGGACCAACTTAAAAATAATACCGCACATTCATGGTCATATTTGAAAATTCCTGGATCGAACTTCCGCCGCTTTGATGTTGATACTCTTTCCATCCCCGCAATTCAACAAGCGACTGCGGTGAAAGACGGATCACAATACTCGTTGTCGGACCAGCACTCAGAAACGTGCTCTCAAACTGGCGCACATTGTTCGTATATTTGAATCGTTTCTGCGCAAACGATCTGAACCCAACTGCAAAATACCATTCTCTATTGAATGAGTAACGGATCTGCGGCGAAAATGTTACCTCTTCGATCCTCTGCAGCGGACGTTCAGAGAATCCTTTCCATTGAAACTCTCCCCGCTCGAACACCCGAACATGTGCAAACATATCGATTCCGACACGCTTTGTCATATCATACGATGTTGAATCCAAAAATGCAATCTGCCGGTACGAATAACTTTTAATCGATGGAACAAGCAGTTCAAAATCAAAGACAGTATAATTTGCCGAAACCTCGAATTTATTGTACATCCTGAAATTCTCCGACGGCTGATAGAGCAATTCCGGAGAGAGACGAATAATGCGATTCCAATTGTTATTCGCACTTTTTTCGCGATGAAGATAGACAAGATGCGCCAGCGTCGCTTCCAGTGAAATTGTTGCAGTGAAAACGCTGCTGAATCGGTGCGTTTCGCTCAACGATGCATTGATCAGCAGTTCATCGCGGTCATC
>DMPG01000346.1:2475-3158 GCA_003456055.1 Bacteroidota bacterium
GAAAGATACGATTGCAGTGATGTCCGCACTGTTGTACGAAGAGCGGTATTATCCAATTGCAGTTCTCGTTTAATCCTCTGCTCCTGTTTGCTGACTACCAATGGATTGGTGCTGTTGTGCCGCTCGATCTGATGGCGTTCATCCCGTTCGGACAGTTCAAACCCAATCGTCGCAAATGAAGATTCCGATTGATACCGGAGATCGAACGCTCCTTCAAGATGAAATTCCTGAACCGTAGTATTGAACAAAATTTCATCGAGCGAGCCGATGTTCACCGTCTTGTAATAAAAATCATTCTCAATATTTCGTGAATCGACCGTTGCAGAAATGTCTGTTCTAAATCCTGCACCTACGTCATACGACAAAATATTCTGCACACTGTACATCTGGTCCGTACGTGAACGGATGTTCATTGATGTTCCGAATGTCCGTATTACCGCACTGTCCGCAGGAACATAAAAATCATTTCGATTCAGCATCCAGCGGACCCGGACGCTGTCGCTCGCGTTCTGTGAGAATTCCGCAGCGATGTTCATTTCCGCTGCATCATTTTTGAATTTCCGTGATCCAAGATCGCTTTGATTCAACCTGCCGGAAAAACTTCCCCGGTATCCACTCAGCTCAAGCGAATCCCCTTGTGCGTACAATCGGTAATTCAAACCGTCATCTTCCTGAAATTGCTG
>DMPG01000205.1:0-3574 GCA_003456055.1 Bacteroidota bacterium
ATGGAAAAAACCTTTTCCTTTTTTCAATAACTCTTCACGATAGCTCGGGTCGTTGAAGTATTTTTTCATTTGTTCTGAACTGTATTTTGGTTTTTTCTTTTCTGCCATAACGTTAGAGAGAGAACTCTCAGTTTAATTCTGTCTAATTATTATTTCAAATGACTGCAGGTCTATATCCAGGTTTTCAGTTCCAGTTTCGTACCGTCGAATTCAGCATATGTATTATACGTTAACCAGTCTCCAAGATTAAGATAGAGAGATTTACCAACGATATGTTCAAGCGGTTTGTGCCGATGACCCATTACAACAAAATCAATTCCCTCGTGAAATTTTTCTTCAGCAAATTTGATCATTCCGTCGGTCTCGCCGAAATCCTTGTTTCCGGTATATGCCCGGCTGGTTTTCGAAGAACCTTTTGCAATTGGTGCTGTCCAATCTGGATGAAAGAGAGAATATAAAAAGATACTGATCGGACTGCGAAGAATTTTCTTGAGAATCAAATATCCGGTGTCATTCAGCGCTAAACCGTCGCCGTGATGCAGAAAGAATTTCTTTCCACGAAGTTCAATTTGAAAAGGATCTTTATAGACAGGAATTCCAAGGTCATTCGGGAAAAAATCTTTCAGCCAAAAATCATGGTTTCCGGCGATGTAATGAACTTTTACACCATGCTCAACAAGCGATGATAATTTTGAAAGGATATTATGATATCCTCTAGGGATCACATTCTTGTATTCAAACCAATAATCGAACAGATCGCCCATGATAAAGAGTTGTTCGCCATGTTCATCTACATGTGTTAGAAACGAAAGAACGCGGCGTTCTTTTTCTTTCTCACGCAGTGCATCGTGCAGTCCAAAATGTACGTCGGAAAAAAAGAAGATGTTTTTCATGGAATAACGTTAATTGTTATGTCGATCGTTTGGGAAAAACGATTGCACCAGCCCTCTTTATCCGAGCAGTAAAAATAATTCAATTTTCCTTTAAGTTTCTGTTCTCCAGCTTTGGTTCCCTTTTTTGGTTTAATAGAAAATTCGAGTGGTTTCTTGTGGTCGAGATATTCTTTTTCATTCTTTTGGAACCGAGCTTTCCCGACAACTTCAAACGGTGAATTTTTCTCTAATTTCAATTCGAACAAAGGATTCGTATTAATATGGATCCCGATCACCGGTTCGAAGAAAAATACAATTTCACCGGAACTTGTCAGTGAGATTTTTTCAGGTTGGAGTAGTTCCAACCTAATATGCTCGTTATCATTCAGTATTTTTTTTTCGCTCAATGGAAAAAAAAGGGTTGTCAAAATTAGTGCTAAAATAGTTTTCATTGGTTCACCTGAAATTATCGTGCATATTCTTTGTCGTTCACCCGTTCTAACAAAACTAATCCGACAATAAAAAATATTCCGATTGTCAGAACAGAAATGCGCTGGTCACCTGTAATATACGAAATCAGTCCGAACAAAAAAGTACCGACAACGGCGGACGCTTTCCCGCACAAACCGTCGTAAAATCCAAAGAACTCTGCTTCTCGTTCTACCGGCGTCAATTGTGCCATTAAACTTCTGCTTGCAGCTTGTGAAGCACCCATTGAACTCCCGGCAATAGCGCCGATAACGTAAAACATTTCTTTTGTCTCAACAAAGTAGGCACCGGCAACGATTCCAATCCATAGAACAAGATTAATTGCAATTGTTCGTTTCGCACCGATCTTGTCTGTTATAATGCCAAAAAATAGTGATCCTATAATTCCCGATGCTTGAACGACAGCAAAAAGAACGATCACTTCCTGCAAAGAAAAATGAAGTGTCTGTGTCGCAAAGATTGATGCGAATGAAATAACTGTGAGAATTCCATCGTTATAGATAAAAAATGCAAGAAGAAACCTGGATACATTCGTATAATTTTTGAGGTGATGGATCGTATCCTGAACGCGTTGGATCCCGGCTCTTATATATGATACTTTATACTCGAACTTTGTTTTATGATCCCGAAGGAATATAAAGAGCGGTGCAGAGAACAATAAAAAAATGCCGGCAGCAATAAGAAAACTTAACTTCACATTAGAAAGATTTTCAACTTCAAATCCATTTGCATATAACGGCATCGCAATGAACAATGTAACAAGCGATCCAACATATCCCATCGCAAAACCGTATCCGGAAACTCTTCCATAACTTCGTTCAGTCGTTAAACCGGGAAGGAATGAGTCATAAAAAACGAGACCTCCTTCAAATCCGATATTGGCGAGAATAAACAGAACCATTCCAATCGCGATCATTCCCGAATCAACAACGTAGAGAAGAGCGGTGGAGATGATGCTGACAAGTGTGAATCCAAACAGGAAACGTTTTCTGCGTGAAGAAAAATCCGCTGCGGCACCGAGCACTGGTGCGATGATAGCGGTGAGCAGCATTGAGATACTGACGGCAATTCCCCATAAAAAATCTCCGCGTCCGCTGCCGCCGGTAACGATTTCTTTAAAATACAGGGAATATCCTACCGCAACGATCATTACGGAGAATGATGTGTTGGCAAAATCAAATAACGTCCAAACAAAAATTTGAGATCGATTTTGTTTCGGAGAATTTGGTGTCATTACCAGTTTACGAGTGAGATTTTTTGGTTTGTGTATCGACCAATCCACGGCCGGTTTTTTTCATGATGCCTTCTTTTTTCAGATCGGTAAGAATGGCATCCATGATTCCGTTGACGAATGTTCCGCTGTTTTCTGTGCTGTAATCTTTTGCTATTTCAATTGCTTCATTAATGGTCACTTTTGGAGGAATATCAGGGAAGAAGAGAAGTTCGCACAAACACATTCGAAGAATAATTTTATCGATCAATGCAATTCGATGGAATTCCCAATGTTCTGTCTTTGATTTTAATCGTTTATCGATCTCTGCCTGATGTGATATTGCTTTGATAAAGAGCGACTGTGCAAAATCAAAATCAGCCGGATCTTCTTTCAATCCACTTAAAATAGTGTCAACAACATGTTGAGGGGGATCTTTTGAAATTTCGATGGCATACAACGCCTGCATAACACATTCGCGGATATGTCTACGTTTTGGAATGTTCTGTTCTTTTTCTTCTATCATAAAGTAAAGATACGGAAAAAGTGAACGTCTTGCCACAGATTAAATTGTTTTAAGCTCACGAAGAGATGAGAATACCTGAATTCTTCATCGAAATTTTGTACTTTCAGAGAGTATGTTAACAAAATTTCTCCCAACACCGACCGATTATCCCAAAGAGAAAATAACTTCTCTTCGACAGAATCTTCAATCACATTTATTTGATGGTGCCACCTATGTTTTAGGAATGAGTTTAGTTTCCGTCCAGACAATTCTTCCGGTGTTCATTAAGGAATTAGGCGGAAGTCCGCTTTCGATCAGTTCTGTACAAGTATTATGGACTCTTGGTGCGAACATTCCATCCGCATTTGTTGCGTTCTATTTGCAGCGTCAAGTTTTTTTTAGACCTGCAATGGTTGGGTGGGGATTTGTTCATCGTGCCATGCTGCTTGTAATCGGCATTGCGGTTTTTTCCATTGTTGGAAAAGTTTCTTCAACAAT
>DMPG01000205.1:3587-6195 GCA_003456055.1 Bacteroidota bacterium
TCTTCAGGTGTATACGAAAACAGTTCCGATAAAACTGCGGGGGCGATTAATGGGAATGCGTCAATTGATCGGATCGGCAGCGGGAATCATCGGTGGATCGATCGTAAGTGTGATATTAGCTACAATATATTTCCCGATGAATTTTTCTCTTCTTTTTGCGGGAGCATTTGGAATTACAATGGTGTCGTTCTATTTCTTAATTCAAATATCTGAACAACCATCGAGTATTAACCATGAACTTGAAAAACCGGTCAGTTTTTTATTAGATGCAAAACGAATCATAAACAGCAATACTAATTTTCGATATTTTCTTCTTGCAGATGCATTGGCAATCATGTCCATTTCAGTGGCATCCTTCTATTCAGTATACGCAATTGAGAAATTTGATCTGCCGGCGTCCTATGCCGGAACATTTACTGCAATCGTTATGATCACAAATGTTATTGCAAATATTGGTTTTGGAGTTGTTGCCGATACGTACGGACATAAGATTAATTTATTGATCTTTGTATTTTGTTCCGGCGCGGCGGCATTGTTGGCCGTCCTTTCTTCCAATATTTTAATGTATGGATTTGTTTTTTTCTTTTTGGCTTGTTCTTTGCAAGTGCAGGTGATTTCACGTTTACCGTTTATCGCAGAAATGTGCAAAGAAAATGAACGTCCTTTGTTTGTTGGAATCACCAATACACTCACTGCGCCGACCATGCTTATTGGATTGCTCTTTGGATGGTTTGTTCCGAAGGTCGGATATGCTTCGGTGTTCATGATGACGGCAATTCTTGCTGTAAGTTCTTTTTTTATTTTACTTAAATTTGTGGAAGAACCGCGTCGGAGAACAAATTAGGTGAAATATTTTCACACTGTTTGGATTTTATTTCACTTTTCGTACATTCACGGGCGCAATATTAAAAAGCAAGATTGGAATGGGACTAATATTATGAGACCAATAGCAATTAAACAAACGGACAACGAAACGATCACATTTATTTGGGATGATGGTCTTACGACTCCGCTAAAGATTCAACTGCTCCGCGATGAATGTCCGTGTGCTGAATGCAAAGGAGAAACCATTTTGATGCACCAAATTCTTCCGGTACTAAAGCCGAAACTTCCCGGTCATTATGATGTGAAAGCGATCGTTCCGGTTGGGAGTTATGCAATCCAGATCACTTGGGGAGATGGTCACGCAACGGGGTTGTATTCGTGGGAGTATTTGCGTAATCTTCATTTCAGAAATTGATAGGAGATGAGTAATGAATAAAAAACTTCGTGATGAATTGGTACATCATGCAATTGCTGCAAAAGAACATTCCTACTCGCCATATTCGAAATTCAGAGTCGGTGCGGCTGTGCTGACGGATGATCAGGTGATCTTTTCCGGCAGTAATGTAGAAAATGCGTCTTACGGACTTGCTATTTGCGCAGAACGCAATGCAATTTTTCAAGCTGCTCATGCGGGGAAGAGAAAAATTGTTGCCGTTGCAGTCTCATCGGATGAAAAAGGATTTATTACTCCGTGCGGTGCGTGCAGACAAGTGATCTCGGAATTTGCAAATGGGGACACAGAAATTGTTCTTGTCACTGCCGATGGAAAGACAAAATCTGTACAATTTGAAAAATTATTTCCGACACCGCCAAAACTTGAAAAATTAAAAAAATAGTTTCATACCGTTTTACGAAGACCACCATTCCATGATCATAATCATCGCAAGCACGCGAGTTCCTAAGATCAACGGCGTAAAAAGAGCAGTTGAAAAAATATCCTCACACTTCGGCATCGATCGAACATCAATATCGTATACATCAGTCGAAGCTCATAGCGGTGTTTCCGATACTCCAAAATCCATTGATGAACTGATGCGCGGAGCACAACAACGTGCACAATTTGTTTTTCGAGAAAATGGTACTGAAAAAGTTTTAAGCATTGGGGTGGAAGGGGGGTTGTTCAAAAGTGGAGAAAAAATATTTCTGCAAAGCTGGGCTTGTGTCTTTAACGGAGTTCAATTCTTCTTTGGAAGTTCCGGTAGTATTGAATTGCCAGCTGAACTTGGCAACACTGTGATGAACGACGGAATTGATCTTGGAGTCGCAATCGATCAGTTCGCAGAGGAAGTTGATGTGCGGAGCAAACAAGGAACATTTGGCATTCTTACTCGCGATCTTATTACGCGGGAAGATTCATTTGAAACTGCTGTTATCTTTGCATTAACGCCGGTGTTCAATGATACTATCTATTAAATGATTATCATTGCTCAGTCATTCGATGAGTTCGTTTGGTTTGTGGATGAAGTTTGAAAAGTCGGTCATTTAAAAAGTATTTCACTAAATGTCTCCAATTCTAATTGCATAACAATAAATTAACATACGCTTAACATTCTGTGCATTGAACACCGTGACAATCTTCTCTATATTGACCTTGCATTGAAAGGAAAACATGAAACAAAAAATACTTATTGCCGACGACGAACGTGATATTATCGATTTTCTGAAATACAACCTCGAAAAAGAAGGTTTTGATGTCCTTACTGCCAAGAATGGAACTGAAGCTGTTGCTCAAGCCAAAAAAAATCCAAGTCTTATACTTCTGGATGTGATGATGCCGGAAATG
>DMPG01000205.1:6204-13040 GCA_003456055.1 Bacteroidota bacterium
CGGCGCGCGGTTCCGAAGTGGATGAAATTGTCGGTTTGGAACTGGGGGCTGATGATTATATTATTAAGCCGATCAGCATTCCTAAATTAATGGCACGGATAAAACTTACATTACGAAAGAAATCTTCATCGAAAGAAGAGAACGGAACTGATACCGAAATTCTTCGTCATGGAATCATTGAGATCAACCGCTCGCATTATAAGGTATATATCAATAAAAAAGAGACATTCTTTCCCAAAAAGGAATTTGAAGTGCTTACATTTCTTGTGCGAAATGCAGGGAAGGTTGTTACAAGGGAAACGCTTCTTTCTCAAATTTGGGGAAGCAATGTTTATGTGATCGATAGAACAATTGATGTTCACATTCGCAAGATCCGTGAAAAACTTGGGACTAATGCAGATTATATCGATACGATTAAAGGAGTCGGATATCGATTGAAAGAATTGTAACAACGATGATCGATGAGAACATTCACCCTTTGCTGTGGTTATTGCGGCAAGGGGTTTTTTATTGTGATATAAAAATTTTAATGATAGAAATCAAATAAAACTGTGTGCAATTTCATGTGAAACTCGTATCTTTAATTATATGTATTCATTTCGAATTCAACTGTTTGCTGCTGTCGTCATCGCCGTACTTGGCGGAATCATTTCGTATTATTGCTTTCCGTACTCTCGCTTCCTATCAGCTCTCATTGGTCTCACAGCCATTTTTATTTCATACGGTATCCTTTATTTTTTTGTTCTCCGGCCGCTTCGATTAATTCAGCGTGTGATTGATGCACAAAAAGATAAGAACTCCGTTCATCGAGTGAATCTTTATACCTCGGATGAATTGCAAACCATGTCTGATTCATTCAATACCATGCTCGATGCGTTCCGATCAGATATTGTTCAGTTAGAAAAACTGGAGCGAGTGCGAAGTGAATTTTTAGGAAATGTTTCACACGAACTTCGCACGCCGCTTTTTACCACTCAAGGTCTGATCGAAACATTATTGCATGGCGCGGTGGATGATAAAAAAGTGAATCGCTATTTTCTGCAAAAAGCACTGAGCAATATTGAACGGCTGAATTTACTTCTTGAAGAATTGATCGATATTTCCCGCATTGAATCCGGAGAGATGAAATTGCGTTTACGGTTCTTTGATATTGTTTCTCTTTTAGTCGATACGGTGAATGCTGAACAAGTTCTTGCTGAACAACAGAATGTCATTTTGACCCTCAACGGTGATACAGGCAATCCGATTGAAGTGTTTGGAGATAAAGAACGGCTTCGTCAGGTGTTGGTGAATCTTATTGATAACGCGATCAAGTATTCTGAACCGAAGGGAACAATTATGGTGAAGTTTACTGAGCAAAATGACAGCGTTAAACTTTCCGTAGAGGATACCGGAATTGGAATTCCACCGCAGCATCTTCCAAGGATTTTTGAACGATTTTATCGAGTTGATAAGAATCGCTCCCGCGATGTTGGCGGTTCCGGACTTGGACTTGCCATTGTAAAACATATTATCGAAGCTCATAATTCGACGATCAACGTTGAGAGTGTAGTTGGCATTGGAACGAAGTTTACTTTTTTTGTGAAAAAATCGGGCGTTGGTTAAAGAGAACAATTTTTGAATGACGAAATATTCATATGTCTACTTCCAATGTAAAAGGTCGTGGCGCAGGATTAAATCCGACCAATCGGTTTGAAAAAACCTCCTATGAAATAATAGAAGAAGAGATCGACCCTTCCCGAAAGATCGTTACGCAATTCTTCCGCGACACGTCAAAAAGTGCGCTTGCAAAAAATGATTCACCCGATATTGGTTTTACATTCGATCTTAATCCATATAGAGGCTGTGAACATGGATGCATCTATTGTTATGCGCGCCCAAGTCATGAATATCTCGGTTTCTCCGCTGGATTGGATTTCGAAACAAAAATAATGGTGAAGGAGAATATTCATCATCTTCTTGAAAAAGAATTTCAGAAAAAAAGTTGGACTCCTTCGACGATATCGTTGTCGGGTAATACGGACTGTTATCAACCGATCGAACGGAAATTACAGCTTACCCGAAAATGTCTTGAAGTATTTTTGAAATATCGAAATCCTGTTGGGATGATCACGAAGAATGCACTGATCACACGAGATATTGATATCCTTTCCGAACTTGCAAAACTTCAACTTGTGAATACTACTATAACCATTACGACACTTGACAAAGAATTACACCGAACAATGGAGCCGCGCACCTCTGTACCGGAATCACGATTGGATACTATTGAACAGCTTGCAAAGGTAGGAATTCCTGTTGGTGTAAGTTTATCACCAATCATTCCTGGGTTTAATGATATTGAAATTCCTGCAATCTTAAAACGAGCAAGTGAGCATGGTGCAACATTTGCTTTCTATACTATGCTCAGACTTCCGCACGCAGTGAAAGATCTTTTTATTGAATGGCTGAAGCGCGAATTTCCTGAAAAATCTGAAAAAGTGATTAATCGTATCAAAGATGTGAGAGAAGGGAAGATGAATAACGTCGAATTCGGTAAACGAATGACTGGAAGCGGTGAGATTGCAGAATCGATCAGCCAATTATTTGAAGTAACATGCAAAAAATACGGTTTGAACGAACAGACACACCGCTTACGTAAAGATTTATTTGTTGGAAAACATACAAAACGAACAGAACAGATGGATCTGTTTTAAACTACATTCATCAATATTTCAAAAACCTTCCTTTACTTTCCCGAATAAAAATTCTACTTTTATCACGTAATAATTTTTAATTATCAAGAGGAGCAACAATGCGGAAAATCTTTTTTCTCATGCTCATAATCTCGGCGGCAATGTTTGCACAAAGCGTGCGTATCAGTGTTCCGTATGAGCGATTCACTTTGAAGAATGGTCTTAATGTTATCCTTCATGTTGACCGAACGACACCGACCGTTACCGTAAATACCTGGTATCATGTCGGTTCGGGATATGAAAAACCGGGACGCACAGGGTTTGCACATTTGTTTGAACATTTGATGTTTGAAGGATCGAAGAATGTTCCCGAAGGAAAATTTGATGAATGGCTCGAAGCTGCAGGCGGAAATAATAACGGCTCAACGAATAATGACCGGACAAATTATTACGAAGATATCCCGAGCAATGCGCTTGAACTTGCACTGTTCCTTGATTCAGATCGTCTCGGTTATCTTCTTGATCCGATGACGGAAGAGACCGTTAACGGTCAGCGTGATGTTGTGAAGAACGAACGCCGTCAATCGTATGAGAATCGTCCGTATGGAATGGCAGACATTATGATCGATGATGCATTATTTCCTCAGGGACATCCGTACCGATGGCCGACCATAGGAAGTATGGCTGATCTTTCAGCAGCATCGCTTGAAGATGTGAAGGAGTTTTTCAGAACATATTATATTCCGAATAATTCGAGTTTGTCAATTGCGGGGGACATTGATATTGCAAAAACGAAAGCGTTAGTTGAAAAATGGTTCAACGAAATTCCGGCAGGGAAACCGGTGCAACCGCAAGAACGAACAATTCCGGTGTTGAATGAAGAGAAACGGATGACGATTGAAGACCGTGTTCAACTTCCGCGTTTGTTTATGGCATGGATCAGTCCTGCTTCTCTCACTCCGGGTGACGCAGAGTTGGATCTTTTATCGAGCGTTCTCGCCGGCGGAAAAAATTCCCGATTGTATAAAAAATTAGTCTATGATTTGCAGATTGCCCAGGATGTTTCTGCTTATCAGCAGTCGCAGAGAATTATTTCAGAATTTGTTGTTGTGGCAACGGCACGTGCGGGTCATACGCTTGCGGAACTTGAAACTGCTATACAAGAAGAAATTGCAAAAGTAAAAAATGAAGCACCGACCAAGCGAGAATTGGATCGGGCTCGTAATCAATATGAAGCAAGTTTCTTAAATCGATTGGAGAGCATTAACGGCAAAGCCGATCTTCTTAATAATTATTTATATTCAACTGGGAATCCTGATTATTTCAATGAAGATCTGGCGCGTTATTATGCTGTTGATCCTCAGGATGTAACAACGATTGCCAATACATATTTAAAAGATAATGGCCGGGTTGTGTTAAGTGTTGTTCCAAAAGGGAAAATAGAACTTGCCGCACAGAATTCACCGGTTGTCAGTACGGAGGGAAAATGAAATCAATGAACAATGAACAATTAACAGTTAACAATAAACAGTTAACAATGATCAGTACAGCATTCAACGTAATCACAATTTGCTCGATAGTTTTTCTTTTGTTAATCAGTTCTTCCTTCGTTAATGCCCAAGCACCGGACAGGACAAAACCACCGGCACTTGGACCGACACCATCGGTGAAGATCAATCAAGTCCAAAGATTTACATTAAAGAACGGACTTCTTGTTGTTGTGTATGAAAAACATGAAGTTCCGATCGTCCAAATGAATTTGGTTGTGAAAGCAGGGAGCGTCAATGAAAACCCTGCAAAACTA
Organism: Bacteroidota bacterium; assembly: GCA_003456055.1. Lineage (GTDB taxonomy): Bacteria > Bacteroidota > Ignavibacteria > UBA10030 > UBA8401 > UBA8401. The sequence goes on from DMPG01000205.1 coordinate 10,684, forward strand.
GGACTTGCCGGACTAACAGCAAATATGATGGATGAAGGGGCGGCTGGAAAATCTTCACTTGAACTTTCAGATGCAATTGATTTTCTCGGAACAACGATCGGTGTCAGCGGTGGTTTACATACTTCTGGAGTTGCGATGCGTTCAACTGTTTCTAAATTGGACGAGTCATTGAAATTGTTCGCAGATGTTCTGCTACGACCGGATTTCCCACAGAAGGATTTGGAACGTCTGCAAAAACAATATCTCACATCGCTGCTTCAGGCATACGATCAACCGCGATTAATTGCAGCGGCGGCAACCGGTCGAATTGTTTTTGGGAATGAGCATCCGTACGGACGAAGCAGCAATGGTTCCGAACAGTCAATAAAATCATTCACTACCGATGATCTGAAAAATTTCTATACAACATATTACCGACCGAACAATTCAACTCTCATTGTTGTTGGTGATGTTAATGCGCAAGATATCATTGTAAAGTTGGAATCAGCAATGGGGCGTTGGGAAAAGAAAGATGTGCCATCTGTTTCGGTTCCAAATGGAAAACAGGTGAACGACAGAAAAATCTATCTGATAGACAAAGCCGAAGCTGCACAATCCGTTATTCGCATTTGCCGCGTTGGAACAAATAGAATGACGGAAGATTATTTCCCGTTGATGGTAATGAACACAATTCTGGGCGGTTCTTTTACATCACGTCTCAATAATAATCTAAGAGAAGTCCATGGCTATTCCTACGGTGCAGGTTCCGGATTTTCATTCCGCCCAAGTGCTGGACCGTTTACGGCATCGTCAGACGTTCAAACAGATGTGACTGATAAAGCATTGAATGAATTTATTAAGGAATTGAAGGGTATTTCAAAGCCGATCACTGATGAAGAATTGGACAAAGCGAAGAACTACATTGCCCTTGGTTATCCCGATAATTTCAGCAGTGTGGCATCGATCGCAGGACAACTTGCAGAAATGGTGCAGTATAATCTTCCCGAAAGTTACTTCAATGATTTTATTGGGAAAGTCCTTGCAGTTAAAAAAGAAGATGTTCGCCGCGTCGCAAAAAAATATGTTGATACGGACGATCTTGCAATTATTATCGTTGGAGATAAAACGAAAATTGAAAAAGGACTCAGAGAAACAAAGGTAGGAAAGATCATCAATATGGTTCCGACTGATGTGCTAGGTGCTATGCCGAAGTTATAAAGATATAACCTTGTCAAGGTTTCGCAATTTTTTATCTAACCTTGACAAGGTTGTTGCAACTGCAAATGCATATTCTTGATAAGATTGAAAAGATAAATTCCTGTTTTAAAACGAAAACTTTTTGCTTATAAGGTGAAGTAACCTTATATTTATGCGTCAATTTTCAACTTTTCTATTCACTCAATTTTGATTGACGCATGACATTTGAACAAGGTGTGTTTTATTTTCTTGCCGCATTTACTGTTTTCTCTGCAGTAATGATGATTCTTCAACGAAATCCGGTTAACAGTGCTTTATTCCTCATACTCAATTTCTTTTGCCTTGGCGGACTTTATTTGACACTGAACGCGCAATTTATTGCAATGGTGCACATTATGGTGTACGCCGGTGCGATAATGGTATTATTCCTATTTGTTATTATGCTTTTGAATCTTGGAGATGATAAAAGTCTTCGCCAGCATTTGGGATTACGGATGTACTTAGGCATTGCATTTTCGGTCGGGTTACTGTTAGAGATGGTCTATATTTTGGGATTCAGTAGTGCAAATAATTATACCCAGCAGTCTCCGGCTGCTGTAGAGATGGGAACAGTAGAATATATCGGGAAAGTGTTGTTCACAAAATTCCTTTTCCCATTTGAGATTACTTCGTTCCTGTTGCTTGCAGCGATTATCGGTGCAGTGATACTTGCGAAGAAAAAATTAGTTCAATAGTTATGAATCGTTCGCAAAAACGCAGAGTCGCAAAATTTTCTTTGAATATTTATTTGCGTCTTAGCGACTTTGCGAGAATAATTTTGAAATTATGATACCTTTAAATCATTATCTCTTACTGTCGGCATTTATGTTCTGCTGTGGCGTTCTCGGTGTTGTTGTTCGCCGCAATGCAATTGTTATCTTTATGAGCATTGAGTTAATGCTCAATGCTCTGAATCTTACGTTGATTGCATTCTCTTCCTTTTTGGGAGATCCGACCGGTCAGATGCTGGTCTTTTTTGTAATGGTTGTTGCTGCTGCAGAAGCAGCAGTAGGTCTTGCTATTATTATTTCATTGTTCCGCAACAAACAAACGGTTTACGTCGACGAACTGAATATCCTAAAATGGTAAGAGTAGTATTGTATAATCATTCTACTTTGATAATTCTGAAATTCTAAAAACTA
>DMPG01000178.1:0-593 GCA_003456055.1 Bacteroidota bacterium
TTGCATCGCGCGGAAATATTCTACCCGGTCTGCTGCAAATAATGATGCGCCACTCCTATTTTTCTCACCCTCTGCCAAAATCGACGGGGCGAGAAATATTTGGTGCGATGTTCGTTGAAAAGATTCTAATGAAAAAATCAAAAAATATTCACAGCGATGATATCATTGCAACCGTAACGGAATTTACTGCGTTGACGATCTACGATCAGTTCAATGGCTTTCTGAGAAAACAATTGAAGAGCGGCATTCTGGACGAACTTATTGTCAGCGGCGGCGGTTCGAAGAATATCGTGATGATGGATGCGCTTCGGCGCTGTTTTTCGCCGACACGAATTATCTTGAGTGATTCGCTTGGTGTTTCCTCTGATGCAAAAGAGGCGTTATGTTTTGCCGTGCTTGCAAACGAAACAATCTGCGGAAACAGCACCAATTTACCAGGTGTTACCGGGGCAAAACAAAGAACAATCCTTGGAAAGATTTGTCTTTGAATAATTTATTTTAAAAACCCAAGCGTTCATGTTGCTTTTTTATAAATTCGTACTGCTTCATTTGATGTCCTCTCAATCTTTCGTATATTTTCAGCGTTATGAAAA
>DMPG01000178.1:636-13561 GCA_003456055.1 Bacteroidota bacterium
CCGCAAGGATGTCGCCACATACGGAACCATTGCATGGTCTGCAGGAGCGGTCTTTATGGAGTTTCAATGGTGGTGGCGTGATGATTATATTTATAAACAGCATTCGTTCAGGGTAAAAAGTGATGGATATTTTTTCAACAGCAGTTATGGCGTTGATAAACTTGGACATTTGTATTCATCGTATCTCATCTTTGGACTCACATACGATTTTATGAAATGGGCCGATATTGATGACAACACAGCATTGTGGACGGCAATTGCTGTGCCTGCATCACACGCACTAGCTATTGAGTTTGCTGACGGATTCTCGAAATATGCGTTCAATGTTTCCGATCTGTATTTCAATTCAACAGGCATTCTCTATGGCGTGCTACAGGTAAAGTATCCATATTTGAGAAATTTCAATTACAAGTGGAGCTATTATCCCTCCGGTGGCGGCGGAAGAAATGATCCTGACTGGGGACCGGCAAGCGATTACAGCGGACATATTTACTGGCTTGCAATGGATATGCATAATATTCTTCCGGAATCTATAAACGGGTATTGGCCAAAATATTTGAATCTTGCAGTAGGATTGGGTGCAAAGAATGTTTCGTTTGATGATGTTGGAATAAAAAAACACAAATTTGTGATCGCTTTGGATTGGAACACCGAAGCAATCCTTCCCGACGGCGACACATGGAACATCTTCAAGAATCTTATCAATAAGATCCATTTCCCTGCACCGGGAGTTAAATTCTATTCCGGTGAAAAAGCTGTAGCGAAAGGATTGCTGCTGAATTGAGGAACAATAATACTATCCTGTCAAACGGTTCAAATCCCCCTTGTGCACAGGTTTGTGTGCCGGCGAAGGGGGTCAGGGGGATGTTGCTTTTGCTTTTGCTCTCGACACTTTTCTGCAGCGCCGGAGACTACGATTCTCTCATCACGTTTCTGCCAAAACAAAAATATGTTTCAACATTCACCGCAAACGGAAATGAACATCGTATTTCATACAATAAGCTGATGAATCGTAATTCGTTGATCGGAAGCATGGGTGGAATTTTTCCAATGGTGAATATTCGCTACAAAGAATTGGATGCTCAGCTCTCCATTGCAAGTTCGATCTATACTTTCTTGAACAGTGCGGGAATACGTTTTCAAGTCGTTAATGTTGATTTTTTTGTAGATGTGGTTGCGGACATCAAACTCTCTTCAGAAACAACGGCACGTATGGGGTGGGGGCATACAAGCCAGCATCTTGCCGATGATGCGTTTGAATCTCTTGGTTTCACAAAATCAATAAATTACGCCCGAGATTTTTATCAATTATTTCTGATCCATCAAATTCCTCTAATTAAAGGATTTGTTTATGGGGGAACATACTACAATTATTCATTCCTGATTGACAAAAGAACTGATGGTGAATTTCTTTTTGAAGTTGGAGGCGAATTCTTGAATATTCCGGTCCATGGTCCAATAAATTTTTATTCCGCTGTTGATATAAAATTGCGAAGCGAGCTTGCATACGGATCATCACAAAGTTATCAAACAGGAATTAAAGTTCAGAACGAATCGCTGAGTGCAATGAGAATTGCCTATACGTATAGAACCGGTATTGAAGAGCGGGGACAGTTCTACAATCAGCGAAATACCTATCAAACAATTGGAATGTTTTTTGATTTTTAATTCTTACTACAATCTTGCGAATGTTTTAGAGCATTCGCAGGGTTTTTAACTCTATGGCTATATCAATACGAAAAGCTCTGCGGACTGACGCACAAACAATTGCTGAATTCAACGCTGCAATGGCGTTGGAGACAGAACATCTACAGCTAGATGTTTTGCGGCTTATTCTCGGTGTGAATGGGTTGTTCGATAATGCCGAAAAAGGTTTTTATCTGGTGGCAGAACTTAACGGCGCAGTTGTTGGACAAATGATGATCACGTATGAGTGGAGTGACTGGAGAAATGGCATCTTCTGGTGGATACAAAGCGTTTACGTTCAACCGGAATATCGCGCGCAAAAAATTTACCGAACATTGTATGAACATTCCGTTGCGCTGGCAAAAGAACAACAGAACGTCTGCGGGTTACGCCTCTATGTAGAAAAAGAAAATGAGCGTGCCCATCACGTGTACGAGAAATTAGGAATGTCGCTGACGAACTATGATATGTACGAAGTTGATTTTGTGTTGAAACGGTAATGTGCTATATATAAATGCAGAATCTCAAACACCAATAGGTTTTAATCTTCGTTTCTCTCATATTTTACATTAATGTTAGAGCAAAAAAAAAATATCGCTCATCTCGATCTTGACTGTTTCTTTGTTTCTGTGGAACGCATTAAAGATCCCTCCCTGAACGGCAAACCGGTCGTTGTTGGCGGAACTGGACGACGCGGAGTAATTTCTTCCGCTTCGTACGAAGCGCGAAAATTTGGCGTACATTCTGCAATGCCGACAGGGCAAGCAATGGATCTTTGTCCGCAACTGATCGTGGTACGCGGAAGCCACGGTGAATATGGAAAAATCTCAAAACGATTATACCGTTTCATGTGCGATTATGCGCCGATCGTTCAGCAGGCATCCATTGATGAGATGTATATGGATTTTACGGGATGCGAACGGTTGTACAATAACAATCTTCCCGGACTTATGCGCACTCTTCAGGCGCTTGTAAAAAAAGAATTCTTCCTTCCCTGCACCATTGCCTTGTCGTCTAATAAGGTTGTATCCAAGATTGCAACAGGAACCGTGAAGCCCGCGGGAATTATCTATGTTGAGCATGGATTAGAAAAAGACTTTCTCTCTCCACTTCCGATTGATGTCATTCCGGGTGTGGGAAAAAAGACAGAATTGGAATTGCGAAAATTCGATATCAACTTCATCCGTGACATACAAAAAATGCCGCAGTCAACGATTGAAACGATTCTCGGTGATCATGGAAATTATATTTATCGAACCGCATTGGGAATTGGGGGTGATACACTGGATGTTGAGTGGAAACGAAAGAGTATCAGCAATGAGCATACGTTTGGAAAAGATATCGCCGACAAGAATGAATTGTTGAAATATCTGTTTGAATTGTCGGAAAGTGTCTGCTACAACACAAGGAGATATGGTTGGAAGGGTAAAACGATAAAATTAAAATTACGATATTCTGATTTTTCTACGATCACTCGGAATATTACACTGAAAGAATCGACGAATGATGACAGGGTTGTGTTTGATGCCGTCAAGAGTATTTTTTTAAAAGCATATACGCGTAAAATGTCAATCCGTCTTCTTGGTGTAGGGTTAACACAGTTTTCTACGGTGAGCGAGGAAACACTTTCCATGTTTCCCGCTGATGAAAAACGAACTCAGGTATTAAGCGCGGTGGATAAACTGCGAAAAAAATTTGGTGATGATTCGATCCACACCGGAAGTGCGTAGATGCAATTACTAATTATGAATTAATAATTAGTAATTGCTCTTATTGCTGCACCATATTGTGATATACGCTCTGCACATCATCATCCTCTTCCATCGCATCGATCAGATCGGTAACTTCTTTTGCGTGTTCCGGAGAAAGCTCTTTGGTGGTTGTGGGAAGATATTGAAGCTCGGTACTTGCCGGCTCGATCCCTTTTTCTTCCAATGCTTTTTGCATCGCGCCAAACCCGTGGAACGTTGTATAGACATATAAGAATTTGTCGTCCCCATTCAAATCATCCAATCCGTGATCGATCATTTCCAATTCAAACTCATCAACATCGGCGATCTTCTCAATAGGAATTTTGAAAAGCCCTTTCCGTTCGAACATGAATGCGATCGAGCCGGGATTTCCCATTGAACCGCCGAATTCTTTGAAATGATAACGAACGTTGGACACCGTTCGCGTTTGATTATCCGTTGCACATTCTACAACAACGGCAATGCCGTGCGGTGCATATCCTTCATAGATAATTTCAAAATATCCGGAAGTGTCTTTATTGGACGCCCGTTTAATCGCCGCATCAATTCGATCTTTCGGCATATTCACGCTTTTTGCGTTCTGAATTGCAATACGCAGGTGCGAATTCGCTTTGGGATCCACTCCTCCGGCTTTGACCGCAATTTCAATGTCTTTTCCAATGCGGTTAAATGCTTTGGACATTTTTTTGAACCGCGCGAACATTACATGTTTACGTTTTTCGAATATACGACCCATAATCTCTTTCTGTTGTGTAAATCAGATATCGTTGTCTGTGGTAAGTGCTCTTGATTGAAGGTACGAAAATATCGGAAGAAGTGGAAGTGTTGCTTGTTATTACATACTCATTTACATTACAGACCAAGGATTTAATGCTGAGGCCTCTTTATACATTTATGATCGTTTCTTTTCTCTTATAAATATATGAAAACTCTTTATTTGAATCTTAGAGACATCCTGGAAAAAAAACCAAGAATATACTCTTCCGCCGTTTTTCTTTCCCTTCTCGCGATGACTGCCGTTGTATCATACAGAGTGTACTTCTTAACAATTGCGGAAGAGCGGCAAAAAGCATTTTACGCCGGTCATGCGTTAAGCCGTCAATTGGAATTAACGTTGAATTACGGCCTCTCGGCAACACAAACTATTGCGTTGATGGTTGAACAGGGTTTGTTGCCTGCTGCGTTTGAAACCGTTGCGGAAAAAAGCTTTAAGGCGTACAGCGTGCTGAACGCAATTGAATTGGCTCCTAACGGTGTGGTGAGTCATGTTTATCCCTACGAACAGAATAAAAATGCGATCGGATTCAACATACTCGGCGATGCTATTCAAAAAGCGGAGGCGATGGAGGCAATCAAACAGCACCGGTTGATCTTTGCCGGACCGTTGAATCTTGTACAGGGCGGTGTTGGTGTTGTCGGGAGGCTGCCTGTTTTTATCACCGAGAATGGAAGAGAACGGTTTTGGGGATTTTCTCTTGTTGTAATCAAAATTGATCGTTTGCTCTCGCTGGCACAATCCGATGAATTAAACGTTAAAGGATACAATTTCCAATTGCGGTGTTTCGCTTCTTCTTCCTCATCCGTCGACACGTTTGCAAATAAAAATCAATTTCTTTCCGATCCGGTTATTTTAAATGTTACTGTACCCAATGGTCACTGGGAACTTCTCATTGCTCCTTTGTCCGGTTGGAGTGCAATCACAGCAACCGTTCCGTACGCTGCTGCTGGTGTTGTCTTCTCATTAATCATCGGCTTGTTTGTGCTGTATGTTGGAAAGCAGCCGGAAAAACTTGTCCGGCTTGTAGCGGAAAGAACAGAAGAGATCAAACTGAGCGAGGAAAGTTACCGTGGCTTGTTCAACAGTGTGCAAGATGCAATTTATATTCAGGATGCAAATGGTGCTTTCTTGGATTTGAACAATGGCGCGGTTTCGATGTACGGATATGAAAAAAACGAGATCATCGGAAAAAATCCGGAATTCGTTTCTGCTCCGGGAAAAAATGATTTGCTTGATTTTTCAATGATCATTCCGGCTGTTATGAATGGAACATCGCAACGATTTGAGTTCTGGGGGAAACGTAAAAATGGAGAGATATTTCCAAAGGATGTGCAATTATTTAAAGGAATGTATTTCGGCAAACCGGTCATCATCGCGTTGGCGCAAGATATTACGGAAAAAAGGAAGGCGGAAGAAGGGTTGCGCGAAAGCGAGCGGCGGTACCGCACCATCGTTGAAGGATTGTCTATTGGCGTTACAATTCATGTCGATAATTGTATCGTCTTTGTCAACAATGCCCTGCTTTCGATGATGGGAACACAATCTTCATCCCAATTCATCGGTCGATCGGTAATTGAGTTTGTTCATCCGGAAGACAGACAAAAAGTGATGAACGTAATTCAATCAGCATTTTTAAATCCAAATGATTCGCCATCCGAAAAACCATCGGTAATAGAGGAACGCTTGGTGAGGGTTGACGGATCAATCATTACGGTTGAGGCTTCAGCGCTGCTTATTACATACCAAAGCAAACCGGCGTTAATGGTAATGATCAATGATATCACCGAAAGAGTTGTTGCGGAGAATGAGATCAAATCATTGAATGCAGAATTAGAAGACCGTGTCGAACGACGTACCGCACAATTATCCGAAGCCGTTGCAGAATTGGAGGCATTCAGTTATTCCGTTTCTCATGATCTTCGTGCTCCGCTTCGCTCCATTGATGGATACACGGCAATATTTGCCGAACGCTACAAAAATAATTTTGATGAAGAAGGAATAAGACTTCTTTCCAACGTGCGGAACAGTATTGACAAAATGGATCAGTTGATCAAAGGATTGTTGACCTTATCGCGAATCGGAAGAAGCGAACTTCGGTTTGTTGAACTTTTGATGGAACAACTCGTCCGCACCACATATGAGGATTGTTCGACGGCAGAAGACCGTAAGAAAATACAATTTACCATTTCTTCGCTTCCAATGGTCTTGGTCGATATTGCTTTGATACAGCAGGTGTGGACCAATCTTATTTCGAATGCAATCAAATATTCCGCTCAAATAGAGGTACCGAAGATAGAGGTCGGTGCAGCAAAAGAAGACGGCAGAGTTGTTTTTTATGTTAAAGATAACGGCGCGGGATATGATCCTAAATATTCGAACAAGTTGTTCGGAATTTTTCAACGCCTTCATGTGGATGATGAATTTAAGGGTGTGGGTATTGGTCTTTCTATTGTGAAAAGGATCGTTCAGCGTCACGGCGGTACGGTATGGGCAGAAGGAAAGAAAAACGAGGGGGCAACATTCTATTTCTCCATTCCTACAACGGTGCGGGAATAATATAATGGCAATTTCGTTCGATCTCGAATCGGAAATACTGAAAGAACATTCCAAACGCCAGACAGTGAAGATCGTTTCGTGGATCAACGGCGACGAAACACGCTTTGCACAACTGATGCAGCAGTTTTTGTGCGGTGAACCGCGGATAGTGCAACGTTCATCCTGGATCGTTTCACTGTGTATAGAAAACCATCCTTCATTGATCAAGCCGTGGCTTTCAAAAATTGTGAAGCGCGCCGGTGAAAAGAATATTCACAACGCCGTAAAAAGGAACGTTGTTCGCGCTCTTCAATTCGTCGATATTCCCCGTTCGCAGCAAGGAAGGGCTGCAAATCTTTGTTTTTATTTCTTACAAAACGTGGGCGAACCTGTTGCCGTCAAAGCATTTTCAATGACCGTGCTCGCCAACATTGCTGTGCAAGAACCCGATCTGAAACAGGAAATAAAACTTGTGATAGAACAAATGCTGCCGTACGGTTCTGCCGGAATCCAGTCTCGTGGTAGAAAAGTATTGAAACAACTTTCATAAATATTTTTTCCATTGTTTATCATCCGTCTCCTTTCTACATTAATATAATTTTTTGATAATCCTCTTCACAATAATACATCTATCATCTATGAAAACTATCCTTCTTACGCTTATTGTTGTGTTTGCCGTCGGTCAGGCACAAACAATTCAATCCCCGAACAAAAAATTAACGCTCACGTTTTCGTTGACATCTGATAGTGTTGCGCAATACCAACTATTGTTTGGTAAAAAATCAGTTCTAAAACCTGGCAAGCTGGGTATTGCACTGAAAGAGCAGGCTTCGTTCCTGAACGGTTTTACGATTGCCTCGATTGAATCGTTGCTTGTTGATGATTCTTGGAATCCCGTCTGGGGTGAGATGAAAACCATTAGAAACAATTATCGCGAATTGAAGGTAACGCTTCGCCAGCCTGCGCAGAACAACCGCACAATGGCAATCGTGTTTCGGTTGTTTGATGAAGGGCTTGGATTTCGATACGAGTTTCCCAAACAGGATAACCTGAATTATTTTACCGTCATCGATGAGCGGACAGAATTTGCCCTGACCGGCGATCACAAAGCTTTTTGGATTCCGGGGGATTTTGACACGAACGAATACGCATATTTTCATACTTCGTTGAGCGAAGTGAATGCGATGCAGGGAATGTCGTCGACCGATATTGCAACTCGAAGCGTTGTTGCTGCAAACGCCGTACAAACACCGGTCATCATGAAGTCCGCAGATGGTTTGTATATTGATATCTTCGAAGCTGCACTTTCAAACTATCCCGCAATGTGTCTCAGCATCAATAAAAATAATTTTGTGCTCACATCCATGATCGCACCCGATGCTGTCGGGAATAAAGCGTATCTTCAAGCCCCGACAAAAACTCCGTGGAGAACAATTTTTGTCAGCGACAAAGCGGTCGACATTCTCGCTTCAAAAATGACGTTGAACTTGAATGAACCGTCGAAAATCACTGATGTCAGCTGGATCAAACCGGTAAAATATGTCGGCATCTGGTGGGAAATGCATGTTGGTATTGCATCATGGAATTATTCCGACACGAACAATGTTAAGATCGGTGAAACAAACTGGCATGCGCTGCGGCCGAATGGCCGTCATGGTGCAACAACCGAGCGGACAAAAGTGTACATCGATTTCGCAGCGAACCATGGTTTCGGCGGAGTACTTGTTGAAGGTTGGAACGTCGGCTGGGAAGATTGGTTCGGCAATTGGAAAGAGAATGTGTTCGATTTTGTTACGCCGTATCCCGATTTCGATGTTGCGGCACTGCAAAAATATGCTGAGGAAAAAGGAGTTAAACTCATTATGCATCATGAAACTTCGGCCTCCGCAACAAATTACGAACGAAGAATGGATGATGCGTATCGATTCATGAATCAATACGGTTACGATGCTGTTAAAACAGGATACGTCGGAAGGATCATTCCGCGCGGAGAACGGCACGACGGTCAGTGGATGGTAAATCATTATATCCATGCAGCAGAAAAAAGTGCTCGGTATAAAATTATGATCAATATGCATGAATCTGTTCGTCCCACAGGATTGCAGCGTACCTATCCAAACTGGCTTGCCAATGAAGCTGCACGCGGAAATGAATTCAATGCATGGAGCAACGGCAATCCGCCTGATCATGAGACTATCCTTCCTTTTACCCGTTTTATGGGAGGACCGATGGATTACACGCCGGGAATATTCCAGATAAAAATGAACTATTACGATCCAAAGAAAAAAGAACAGGTTCACACAACACTTGCAAAACAATTGGCGTTGTATGTAACCATCTACAGTCCGCTGCAAATGGCCGCCGATCTGCCTGAAAATTATGAAGCAAAACTTGACGCATTCCAATTCATTAAAGATGTTGCTGTTGATTGGGATGATTCAAAGATTCTGGAAGCCGAACCGGGTGATTATCTGACCGTTGCACGGAAGGCAAAGAATACGGAAGAGTGGTATCTCGGCGCGATCACGGATGAAAATCCGCGCGCGGCAACTGCTTCGTTGAATTTCTTAAATCCAAAACAAAAATATATTGCCACAATATACAGCGACGCATCGGACGCACACTGGGAAAAGAATCCAATGGCATACAAGATCGAACAATTTCTTGTGACAGAAAAAACTGTTCTTAAATTGAACTTGGCTGCCGGCGGCGGATCTGCGGTCAGCATTAAGCCCGCGGCTGCCGAAGAAAGTAAAAAACTTAAATCATACAAATAACAATCACTTACAAAGGACCCGGCAATGATCGTTTCAAAAGANNAGATAAAGTTGTTTCAATCGAATACACGCTTCGCGACGACAGCGGAGAAATTCTCGATTCATCCGAAGGACGCGAACCGCTCGCATACCTGCACGGAAATGGAAACATTGTTCCCGGACTCGAATCGCAGCTTGAAGGAAAAGCAAAAAATGATGCGCTAAAAGTTGCTGTTGCCCCCGCTGACGGATATGGTGACTTTAATGCAAAAGATATCATCGACGTTCCCCGCAAACAATTTCAAGATGTAAAAGAGCTTGAAATAGGAATGCAGTTCACTGCTTCCGGTCCCGAAGGACATCGAATCGTTACGGTTACAAAATTTGACGATAAATTTGTTACGGTGGATGGAAATCATCCGTTGGCGGGAAAGACACTTCATTTTGATGTGAAGATCGTTGATATCCGCGATGCAAGCGCTGATGAATTAAGCCATGGTCACGTTCATGGTGTGGGTGGACATCATCATTAAATAATCATGGCCTTCTATCAATTAATCAAAACGCAAAAATTACCAGCCACCATCAGCGAAATATGGGACTTTATTTCGGCGCCCGTTAATTTAAAAGAAATAACGCCAGAGCATATGGGCTTCGTTGTAACCAGCAATACCCCTGCGGAAAAAATGTATCCCGGCATGATTATTACGTACAAGGTTAGCCCCCTGCTTGGCATAAAACTAAATTGGATGACCGAGATTACACATGTTAAAGACTACGAATATTTTGTTGACGAGCAAAGAATGGGACCATACTCGTTGTGGCATCACCAGCACAAAATTGAACCTATTGATGGCGGTGTTTTAATGACAGATCTTGTTACCTATCAACCACCAATGGGAATATTGGGAGCACTTGCCAATTCACTAATAATAAAAAATCAACTTCAAAAAATATTCGATTACAGAACTGTTGCGTTGGAAAAACGGTTTGGAAAATATATTTTATGAAGATTTTACTCACCGGGGTTACCGGATATATTGCTCAAAGATTATTGCCTGTTTTATTGGAAAATGGGCATGAGGTTATCTGTTGTGTAAGAGATATAAACAGATTTAACAAGAAAAATTATTCGACTTCAAATCTCTCGGTAATAGAAGCAGATTTTTTAAATAAGGAAAGTTTACGGCATATTCCAAATGATATTGATGTCGCTTATTACCTCATCCATTCCATGTCAACACAAAGCGGTGATTTTGAAAATATGGAAGAACTATGTGCCACTAATTTTAAAAATCGCATTGAGAAGACAAATGCTAAACAGGTTATTTACCTTAGCGGGATCAGCAATGCTGACGAGTTATCAAAACATTTGTCATCACGAAAGAATGTGGAATCTGTTTTATCGGGTTCTCATTTTGCACTCACCACTTTAAAGGCCGGCATAATAGTGGGATCGGGAAGTGCTTCGTTTGAAATCATTCGAGATTTAGTGGAAAAATTGCCTTTTATGATTACTCCGCGCTGGTTAAAAACTAAATGCCAGCCTATCGCTATTCGTAATGTGGTAGAGTTTTTATTTGGTGTCATTGGTAAAACTGAAACGTACAATAACAGTTACGATATTGGTGGTCCAGATATTTTAAGTTATAAAGAAATGCTTTTGCGATTTGCAAATATTCGCGGACTTAAACGACGTATTGTTATTGTACCGGTAATGACGCCGAGAATTTCGTCGTATTGGTTATATTTTGTAACGGCAACATCTTTTGCGCTTGCGAAGAATTTGGTGAACAGTATGAAAATTGAAGTGATTTGCAAACCTAATCATTTAGCCTCTCTGCTCGGTATTAACCTTATTGATTATGATACATCAATTAAACTTGCTTTTGATAAAATAGAACATAATCAAGTTCTCTCAAGCTGGAAAGATGCACAAACCAGTGAAATAATTAACCAAGGCCTTTCCAAGTATATTGAGGTGCCGGTAAACGGCTGTTTTAAAGATATTCGTTCACGAAAAGTTGACAACAGTTCTCGGTCTCTTGAAAAAATATGGTCAATCGGTGGCAAAAATGGTTGGTACTACGGCAACTGGCTTTGGGAAATCAGGGGTTTCATTGATCAGCTTGTTGGTGGCGTTGGTATGCGAAGAGGAAGAAAAAGTGATACAGAGATTGTCTCGGGGGACGCCCTTGATTTTTGGCGCGTTCTTTTGGCAGACAAAGAAAAAAATAGATTGCTGTTGTATGCTGAAATGAAACTGCCGGGCGAAGCATGGCTAGAATTTAGAATTGATAAAAATAATATCCTTACACAAACAGCAACGTTTAGACCGCTGGGCTTATTGGGTAGATTGTATTGGTATTCGATACTTCCGTTTCATGGACTAATTTTTAATGGAATGATAAATAAAATTGCCGAAATTAAAACATCGTAGCGGACAGAAAAAACTCATAACAGCACTTACGAGAAATTGGCGGTTCGGTTTAATAAAAACTTTCTATTTCAAAATCTGCGCCTAGCACTAAACCATTATTTCCACTTCGACTGCGAGAGGGCTACCGCAAAGAACGATGTGATCAGTAATAAATTATATTCAATTTCACTTTTCCCAAATCCTTCCACCGACCATCTGTTCATAAACTGAAAAAGATATATCTCTGCAATAAGATAGAGTGCCAATAACAATCCTATCGGCTTAACAAATTTTCCAAGAAGAAATGCCAATCCTCCGATGATCTCAAATGCTGTAAGTCCCCACGCAGTGATCATTCCCTGCGGAATTCCGCTTAAGGTAAGAACTTCGCCAAATGCCACCACGGTGTTGGAATAGATGCGCATTGCGCCATGGAAAATAATAATCGCTCCTATTACAACTCGCAATATTGTTAACGCTTTTGTTGATTGTATCGTCATTTTTTCTCTTTGGATTGTTTTGGAATTTGAGTTTTATCTGCGGTAAAATTTAAAGAAATGGAATTGATGCAATATCGTAATCCTGTCGGCGCCGGACCATCTTCAAACACATGACCAAGATGTGCTTTGCATTTTTTACAGTGAACTTCTACTCTCCTCATTCCGAGAGAGTTATCAACTTCTTCTTCTACCATTCCGTTGGTCATAGCCGATGAGAACGCGGGCCAGCCGCAGCCTGAATTATATTTTGAATTTGATTTGAATAGTTCGGTTCCGCATCCCGCACAGGAATATGTCCCATCTTCAAAGAACTCATCAAATACGCCGCTGAACGGCATTTCGGTCGCTTTCTCCCACAACACTCTCTGCCTCAATGCTGATGTGTCTCCCATAACCGATTTTACCGCACGTGATGCTTTGTTTTGCGTAAACATCACCCCGGCAATGAGCAGAACAATGATTCCGATAATGATAACACTTTTCATGATGGTTTCTTTCTT
>DMPG01000178.1:13589-13746 GCA_003456055.1 Bacteroidota bacterium
TATACAGTTGTAATCTTTACCGTCCGTGCGTCACATCTTTTAAAAAACGCTCACATTCACATATCGTTTTGGATTCGCTTTAAGATCCTTTGCAAGCTCATTGAGACTCATAATCAACGAATCGAGATGAGTGTAGAGCCGTTCATCGTTCATCAGT
>DMPG01000110.1 GCA_003456055.1 Bacteroidota bacterium
ATTTGCCGTTTTGGACAGGAATGAGATAACATACTACCAGTAAAACCATTAGTAACTTTCGTAATCTTGTCACGTGAAATCAAAACATCTGTACCGCAAAATTTTCGAACAACCAAGAAGTCTTTATGAATTGTTACTTTCTTTATCTTTGATATAAGTAGCAGTGCGAGTGGAATTGCGACAACCAAAACACCGCCAAATTCATTTGAAGAATTTTCTTTTAAGTATCCAGTTATGATTAGAGCAACAAATGCAAGAATTAATAGGCTTTCCCAAATAAAACTGAATTGATATTCATATTCAATAGGACTTTCAGCTAGTTCATTATTCGATACTTGAGATGTTAGTTCTTCAGGGGTTTCTGTCCCATTACAGACATTACAAATCAAACCTTTTTCAGTTCTGTTGAATTCATATAATCCAAGTTTTTTTCCGCATTCAACGCAATTATCATTTGAAGCCATCAGGACACGTCCTTTATTTATCAATCTAACGAACGCTCAGCGGATTGTTCGAGTAACGAGGTCACACCAATGCAACCGGTTATTGTTCGATATATCTTTGTTCAATTTTTAGTCTTCTGATGTAACGGAAAAAGTATCGTGTCATTATTGGATCACAGCTACCTAATAATTTCTGAGCTAGCTTATTTCTTTGATCTGATTTTGAAGCTTCTGTATATGCCTGTTGTAAATCTGGATATCGAGAAAGTATCGACACTAGCATTTCACGGTTTAACTCTATTTCCTCATTTTGAGTTGAATCAATTAAATAGATTTTTTCAGACACCGTACTTGGCCCACTCGACATCATTGCTGGTGATCCACCAACTACCATTCCACCTCCAACGCTATACCCCGGAGTACCGGGTGTAAATGTAGAGTTTGATTGCGATGACATTGTAGAATACCATATTAGTGTATCTGTAAAAAATATTGGGGAGAGATAACCGGCTGAATACCTGTAGGAAACATTTCCATCGGAATAACCCCAGATCTCACCATCTATAAGAATTTTCCATGGTTTGTATTTCGATGGATTATCACCCTTTCTTTTTTTTAACTGNNTAACTGAAAATAATTTCCGTTAATTTCACCACTCGCATTTCCCTTCCAATCATATGTTTGCAAGTCAGCCTTCATAACTTCTTTCAAAAAGAAAGAATCACTTGGTGCGAATGGTCTATTGTACCAATAATCGCCCAATGTTCGATACACTCCCTTATTCAATTTATCTTTAGAAATCGTAAAAATCGTTTTTGAAGTGTCAATATCAGATGTAATTAGCTTCCCAAAATGAATTGGATATTTAATCGAATGGTGTATAATTTCACGAACTTCTGTTAATGGGTATACGGATTCTCCCTCTGATGATTCAAATCTGAGTTTTTGAGCTTTCCCATCAATAATTTCATTAAGATTGAGAGCTGTTCCAAATCCGAATTTCCCATTATGTAGAATAATCTTATCGGTTTCACCTAAAAGTAGACTTACAATACTAAAAAGTGCAAAGGATATTTTTTTCATCGAACCTTCCTCTATTTAATTCATTCTTTAGGACCAAGTAGTGCGACCACACTATCCACCCTAAATTACATTTTTTTGTCCTAAAGCCGGAGTTTTCGCGCATAAGTCGCCGTAAAAACCATCTTTTGGTTCCAACCTCAAAGAACGATACGTTCAACGGTTCATGCATCGTTCAAACGATTTAACTTGCGATGACCATACACCATCCCCGCCGATTTCACTCCTCTTTGCCCCTTCATAAAAAGGCATCTTATCGAAAAAAAAGGAGGGACGTTTTTTCATTAGAGAGATACAATGGTAGTGCTTGAATAACATCGCATACCGAGAAAAAAAAACGCAAGAAATCGAGGAATAGATGAAAGCTGAAATGCAGTTTGACAAAGAAATTCAAAATGTCTTAATCGACAAGTACTTAAAAATCATGATCCCCCTCGTTGGCGTCCTTTCGATTTTTCTCATTGTAGGCACGGTATNNTGCAGGTGAAATCCAGTATCGCCGATTGGTAGTGGCTATCTCCATTTTAGCCGTCACTATTGTGGCAACAATTTTTCGACGACTTCATAAAAACAG
This sequence comes from Bacteroidota bacterium, assembly GCA_003456055.1. GTDB lineage: Bacteria > Bacteroidota > Ignavibacteria > UBA10030 > UBA8401 > UBA8401. Next base: position 2,098 of record DMPG01000110.1, read on the forward strand.
GCTCTCAATTCACCTGTTTCTACTGGGAATCATCGCGGCAGAAATCATGGGGGTTATATTCAATGGTGGATTTCAATCACCGGCGTATCTGGGACTCATGGCCATGCTCGCATTGACCGGTTGGCTCTTTTCATCGAGGGTTTCACTTCTCTTTGCCGTGCTCTACCTTTGTTTCAGTTTCTGTATTGTGCTACTCAATCAACAGGGTATTCTTCCGAGACCGCCTCTCGTTTCAGACTTCACCTATTTCCTGAGCACATCGACATTCATCATGCTTCTCTACGCAGGGATGCACGTCTTTAATACGCAATTATACAAAACGCTGTACAACTCGCGACAAAATGAACGAAACTTGGCCGAATCAATCCAAAAACTGAAAGACAGCGAAGAACTTTTGCGCCAGACCTTTGATCTGTTCCCCATTCCCGTGACGATCACACGGGCTACCGGCACCGTGTCATTCCACAACAAAACCTTCACAAAGCTGTTTGGCTACACAATCGAAGATCTTCCCGATGTTCAGACCTGGGTTCAAACCGTATATGAAACACCGGAATATGCACAGGAGATGTTAGAAGTCTGGATTCGGGATACGTCGGAAGCGGTTCAAAATGGAACGGCATCAAAGGTGAGTGAACATCGTATTCTCGCAAAAGATGGAACACCGCGCATCGTCGAAGCATTTATGCAACCGGTGGGCGAAACCTACGTAAATATTTTTAAGGATGTGACGGAAAAACGGCGTAAAGAAGAAGAGCACAAAATACTCACAGAGCGACTTCACCAATCACAAAAAATGGAAGCCATTGGTCAATTAGCTGGAGGCGTCGCTCACGATTTCAACAATGCACTCGGTGGAATTATTGGCGCAGCAGAACTTCTGAAAGATGAAGATGTAACAGGGGAAGACCGAAAAGAGTGCCTCAATCTCATTCTTATGGCCAGCGATCGAGCCGCAGATCTCACCAAAAAGCTACTCACCTTTTCACGCAAAGGAACCAAAACATTGTCTAAAGTGGACTGCATGAAAATTGTCAATGACACCGCAGAAATCCTCAAACACACGATAGACAAAAGCATCATTATTGCGGTAGAAAATCGTGCCAC
>DMPG01000251.1:0-2292 GCA_003456055.1 Bacteroidota bacterium
CATCATTCAGATCATACGGTGAAATCGTCTTATACCGGATCGATTTTTCCTCTTCCACAAAACCAATCGTTCCCAACTCACCGGTCACGACCGCCAGATCGGCCTTCGGGTTATCGGAAACCGACAACAATGGTGTCGGCGGAAATTCTATCAAAGAGCGGAGCGTTAATTGTTCATTCAATTCTCCGGCGATCGATCCATACAGATTGAGTTTTCTTCCGTTCTTTTGTATCGCACGGAAATTCTGTCCGAACAATCCTCCGTTGTTAATCGCCCACCAACCCGAGATCGTAGGCCATATGTAAACACTCGCAATATCACCCACGGCGACGAAGTATCCATTAAAAAACTCAACATCGCGCAGCGTCGCACCGTTATCGGTGTTGTTCGTATTCCATGTGATCCCCCAATCCGTCGAAATCCGGATGAGACCACTTGTGCCGACAGCGGCTAACATCCCTGTGTCATTTACTGCGATCGCATACAATGTTTGCTCGCCGGTCTCCGAGACCTTTGTCCACGTTGCACCCCCATTACCTGTGCGAACGATCCCTCCCGCGCCGACAATGAATCCAAGTGTATCATTAAAGAATTTTATTTCCTTAAAATCTGACTGTACCGGTGACGTCACTTTAGTCCAGACATTCCCTGCATCCATCGTATGCAGGATTGTACCGCTGTCACCCACCGCCCATCCTTCGCTTCCCTGCTTGAACCAGACGCTGTACAGATCTGCTGTCGTTCCGGAATTCTGCGTTACCCATCCTTTTTCTGGTTCCGGATCCTGCGGTTGAGGTGGATTCGGCACAACGTTGATCTTACCAATCCACAATACTGATTTACTTTTCGGATAGATACTTTGTCCCACAACGGTGTATGTGCCATTTCCTTTGAACAGATAATGCGGGTATTCATAACTGATACCAGGCGATGCATACATTGCAAAACCATTCCAAGTGTTGCTTGGTGTATACTCAAAGAAGTAGTATGAACCNNCGTTGCGCTGAATGAAGATTTTCCAACGCCCGAAACACCAAGATATCCCGCCTGATCAACTGCAATGTGGGAAATGCTGGCGTAATTTAGGGAACCAAAAACATTTCCCATATACGTGCTGTCGCTATTCGTAAAATGAAAAACTCTGGCGACGGTTTTGACAAACGATTCAAATTTTCCATCACCCACATATACGCCGCCGTTATTATCGGCGGCAAGTTTCATTCCACCGCTGACAATACGCTGCCATTGAAATGCTCCTTGTGAATTATATTTCCTCACCTTTCCGCCGCTGTATCCCATAAAGATATTCCCTGCATTGTCTACGTCCATATCGCTGAATTCCACGTTCACCGGATTTTCCGAATATGTTCGTATCCATTGCGGCGGATTACTTCCGCCGGATCCGTTTGGTCCATATTTTATTATTTTTGTTTCACCAATATATAGTGAGGGATTAATCTCCGCACGGCTTGTTAAAGAGACAATGACATTGTTCGACTGGTCGATCATCATCTTGCCAACCATCAGGTCCCCGTACTCCGGTTCTCGTGTTGTCACGATGGAACTAATAGTGGTGTCCAACCAACGTTGATTACCGTTTGGAGAATACGACAACATCATCAAATACATTCGAAAAAATCCATCTCCTATACGCTGTTCATGCTCTGTAGCAATATAAACGTTCCNNATATTAATGAGAGAGTTTCCTTCTCGATAGTTGTTTTGCGGAAGCGATAATATGAGTTTCTTTGCCCAAAGACTGTCTCCGGTCGGTGAGTATTTCGTCAACGTCAGTTTCTTTTGATCATCATTGGTAACAACGTATGCATTGCCACTTTTGTCTGCTGCAATCCAGTATTTATATGTAATCTGATTCGACAGGGGTGTTTCTCGAATGAGCGTTCCAGTATTTGAATATTTATTTAATGAAATACCGTATTTATTGCCGCCAAAGGTAACGGTATAAATATTGCCGGAATAATCACGTGCTGCATCGGACAATTGAATCGTACTGTCGGGGTTAGTATTTGTCGTTGTCCATAATAATTTTGGCTGAGACAAGAGAACTGTAATAGTGATAAACAAAAAGCTAACCAGCATTGTAAAACGACGAAGCATACTTACTCCTGATGTTTAATAATAGATAAGAATGTCTTTATTGTAAGAGAAGTAACAGAAAAAAACAAATAATATAATTGCAAAGCGATGGTAGTCACAAAACAATTATTTAAACGAGATAATAATAGTCTTGTTTGCATTTCTCTTTCTCCGCACTTCTCTGTATTTTCTGTC
>DMPG01000251.1:2324-3344 GCA_003456055.1 Bacteroidota bacterium
CATTCTCGCCAGCATTACCGGAATCGACAAACCAGGTCTAACAAGCAAGATCACTAATCTTTTAGCTCGCTATGATATCCGCATTCTCGATATCGGACAGGCAGTGATCCATAATCAGCTTTCACTTGGCGTACTGCTTGATGTTCCGTCGAAATCGGCATCATATGAAATGATCAAAGAAGTTTTTTTGAAAGCACAGCATCTCGGTCTTACAATCCGCTTTACTCCTATCTCGGAAGAAGAATATGGAACGTGGGTGGATGAACAGGCAAAGAGCCGCTATATTGTTACGGTGCTCGGACGAACGATCACTGCGCAGCATATCGCAAAAGTTTCAAGAGAGATTGAACTTCATCGCTTGAATATCGACGTCATTGAACGGCTTTCGGGACGTGCATCGTTGAATCAGAAGAATGAAGAACAGCGTGCATGCGTGGAATTTTCGGTCAGCGGTGAGTTGAACGATTCTCTCGGGCTTCGTGCCGCATTCATGAATATTACCCATGAATTTGATATCGATATCGCTTTTCAAGCAGAGACGATGTATCGTAGAAATCGACGTTTGGTCGTCTTCGATATGGATTCAACACTCATTAAAATTGAAGTGATCGATGAACTAGCAAAAGCACGAGGTGTCGGCGACGAAGTTGTGAAGATCACTGAATCTGCAATGCGTGGTGAACTGCTCTTCGATCAAAGCTTCACAAAACGACTTTCTCTTCTGGAAGGATTGGAAGAAACAAAAGTACGAGCGATCGGAGATTCGCTTCCGTTAACCAACGGCGCAGAACGATTGATCTCGACGTTGAAAAAACTTGGTTACAAAACTGCAATCGTGTCCGGCGGATTTTCTTATTTTGGAAATATTCTGAAACAAAAACTTGGGATCGATTATGTATTCGCTAACGAATTGGAAATTGTGAATGGGGTTGTCACCGGAAAAGTACAAGGAACCATCGTTGACGGAAATCGCAAAGCAGAATTGTTAAAAGAGATCGCTGCAAAAGAACAGATCTCACT
>DMPG01000251.1:3388-14502 GCA_003456055.1 Bacteroidota bacterium
CCGATCGTGCGGCAAACTGCAAAGCAGGCAATTTCATCGCTTGGATTAGATGGTATCCTTTACCTTATCGGCGTTAGAGACAGAGATATACACTAATTATTCTGCTGAATAATTAGTTTGGTTTTAAAACTTCCTGCCTGCCAAATGCAGTCGCGCAGATATTTGGGAATGAGATGAACGGTGTTGGTACGGAATATTTTGAAAATTATTTATTTACCTTCCCTTCATTCAAAATATCCTCTAACGATTCCTTATTTTTTAGAATTTCGAGAAAGTGCGTTTTGGTAAAATATCCGTCAACATGGACCATTCCGACGGCATCCTTGAGATACTCCATCGAATGACCGGAAAGAAAGAAGACAAGTGCTTTTTTGTCCATTGATTTGATGAATCGCAGTGTCACCAAACCATTCATCCCGTCCATTCCGATATCCAAAAAGACCAGGTGTGGTGAAAAATTTTTTACCTTTTGCAGGCATTCTTTGCCGGATCTTGCCGTTTCGATCACCAAATGACTGTGCATCGACATTAATATGGCTGTGATCATAGTTAAGAATGATTTGTCATCATCGACGATTAATATTTTATATGATTTTTGAGCCATCGTATTTCGGATCCATTTGGAATGTCCTTGTGGTATAATAATGAAATTATTACTAATAGAAAATATGATATTGATGAAACAGAGATTTTCTCTCTTTATGGTGCTTTACAGCACAGGGATCTGCTCCGGAATCATCAACGACGTACTGATTGATTCGGGTGGACAACATACTCCTAAGCATAAGCTTTTAGAATGCAATTTCAAATTTGGATTTTTACCAAGGAGTGGATATTTTACTCCAAACATTTGATAGAAGGATATCCATGAATATTGTTGTTCTTGACGGATACACTCTCAATCCCTGCGATTTTTGAAGTAAAAAAAGGACGGTGGTCATCGCACAACGATTTTTCTTTTTGGGATTTTCCATTGATTGAACTTTCCGGGAAAACATTCGGTATCATTGGCTATGGAAATATTGGGAAGGCAGTTGCAGTAATTGCTGATGCTCTTGGAATGGAAGTTTTGGTCTCAACACGTTCACAAAAATTTTCTGAAGGCTCAGTTCGTTTTGTTGATAAAGAATCTTTACTCAAATCAAGTGATGTAATTTCATTGCACTGCGCTTTCAATGATGAAACAAAACATCTTATCAATTCCCAAACACTTTCGCAGATGAAATCTTCAGCTTTTCTTATTAATACGGGACGTGGTCAGCTTGTCGATGAACAAGCTCTTGCCAATGCACTCAACAATGGAACTCTTGCTGGTGCCGGATTAGATGTCCTTTCCACAGAACCGCCTTCACCTCAGAATCCTTTACTGACTGTAAAAAATTGCATCATAACTCCCCACGTTGCGTGGGCAACTCAATCAGCAAGAAGACGATTAATGGATGTCGCTGTTCACAATGTCCGATCGTTTATTGATGGTAATCCAATCAATGTTGTATCGTAACTATTAGATACTATGAAAAAATATTTTATGTTGTTGTTTATGGTAACAATGTATTCATTCGCGCAAAATCCGGATGGAAAATTTGCATCACTCCATCTGACACCTTCATGGCAATGGGGAAATGCAGATGTCGATCGTAACACTACCATCTGGCTTCCTGCTTCACAATCGTATGGAGCACAATTTACCACCAATCAATATTCCGGTATCATCAATTATCCGTACGCATTCGGAATTCATGCGTTGATGAAAATACCAACAACATCGTTTCTGACAATGAGTTTTTCATATTCATTGAATCAACACTTTGAAGAAGATACTGACTACATGCACTATTGGAGGTTGAACGGAAATATTCATAGAATTGATTTCACCATAAGTCTTTACAATCTCTTTTCTGTTTATCAAGGCGACTGAACGATGCATCGTGAACTGCTTTTTTCAAAACTTAATCAGTACCAGTCGTTCGATGTGCATGAGCGTTCTATGCAGGAACGAATTCTTGAGTTTATCAAAGAAAATATCAATTGTTTTGAACGATCCTTGCTTATCGGGCATATTACTGCATCAGCGTTGATCATCAATAAACAGAAAACTCACACCTTGATGACGCATCATCAAAAACTTGGTAAATGGCTTCAGCTTGGCGGACATTCCGATGGAGATCCAGATACACTGAATGTTGCGCTGCGTGAAGCATTAGAAGAATCAGGATTAAAAGCGATAGAACCAATTTCTGAAGATATTTTCGACGTTGATGTTCATGAAATTCCTGCAAGAAAAAATGAACCGGCTCACTTCCATTATGATATTCGCTTTTTGTTCGAAGCAGACGATGCAGAAAAACTTATCATCACTAATGAATCAAACGATCTGCGGTGGATTCCGCTTGACCGAATGGAAGAATACACCACCGAAGAATCGGTAATGAGAATGGTGAGAAAAATATTACATCGATGAAAAATACACGAAAAATATTCATCGTTCTTTTCCTGATTGTGCTGCTCCCGGCGCTTTTCTATTCCGTGTATGAAATTTCTGCGCTCAATGAATCGGAAGAGATGATCTCACATATCTACCAGCGTCAACTCGACGCTATACTCTTTTCCGTCAATCAGTATGTGTTGGATGTAGCATCCGGTTGGGCAACGCAGATCGAGAATGAAATACCAACTTCACGATTTGAGCGGATCATACAATCAAATCCATCGATCAAATCCATCATTGTCTCAGATACTTCGCTCTCGAACATTACTGTTTTTCCATCAAACAAATCATCCCACCGTGCATCAATCACATCTCAAAAAGAAATGATTGCAAGACTCGTTCGATACCAAGCCGCATCGTACCGCAAACTTGAGCCGGTGATTGAAACTGATTCAACAACGATCATTTTTTTTGTTTCACCCTCTTCGATAAACGTTGTTGGAATTGTTATCAGCAACGAACGGTTTATCAACGATATTATTTCCAAAAAACTCATCGATATCGCTCATAATGATTTTGTCATCGCAGTAGACCGGCAATCCACCAGCACTACTATCTTTACGACTTCATCCGAACAGAACGCGACATTTTCTCAACAGCGGCAGTTATGGATATTTCCAAGTCACATCATTAAAATCCGGTTAGCAGGAACAACTATTCAAGATGCGGCACAAGAACGATTCAATAGAGATGTTATCCTTATTATTATCATGGATTTTATTCTTGTTTTGGGAGCATGGTTCGTTTTTCGAACAATATCGCGTGAGATGGAATTGATCGCAATGAAATCGGATTTTGTGTCCAACGTATCGCACGAACTGCGAACTCCTCTCTCCCTTATTCGGATGTTCGCCGAAACATTGGAAATGGGAAGGGTAAAAACTGAAAAGAAAAAAAATGAATATTATACTACCATCGTTCATGAAGCAGACCGATTGACCCGATTGATCAACAACATTCTGAATTTTTCCCGAATGGAATCAAATACAAGACGATATAATTTTAGACCTGTGCATCTGAACAAACTCATCTCATCGGTATTAGCGATCTACTCGTATCAATTGGAAAAATCATTGTTTACACTTAAAATAGAACTTTCTGATGACCTTCCTGAAATTTCGGTCGATGAGGAAGCAATTGCAGAAGCACTTCACAACCTTATCGATAACGCAATTAAATATAGCGGTGAAAATAAATATTTACGAATTGCAACTTCGGTGAATCAGAACAGTATTATCATTGAAGTTGAGGATCATGGGATCGGTATCAGCATTGAGCATCACTCAAAGATTTTTGAAAAATTCTATCGCGTTTCTCACGGACTTGTTCATACTGCAAAAGGAAGCGGCTTAGGATTGGCAATTGTGCAGCACATTGTTCATTCACACAATGGAACGATCTCTATAATCAGCGAACCTCACCACGGAAGCAAATTCATTATAACACTTCCTTTCATTCAATCGAAATAATGTTATGGCACGAATACTTGTAATAGAAGACGAACCTGAAATGCAGCGTGGATTGCGCGACAATCTGGAGTTTGAGGGATTTGAAGTTGTTGTCATCGGCGACGGGAAAAAAGGATTACAGATGATCATCGATAAAAAATTCGATCTCATACTGCTTGACGTCATGCTTCCGGGAATGTCTGGTTTTGATATTTGTAAAAAAGCCCGCGGCGAAGGAATTTCAACACCCATCATTATGCTCACTGCAAAAGGTGAAGAAGTTGATAAAGTGCTTGGTTTAGAATTCGGTGCCGACGATTACATCACAAAACCATTCAGCCTGCGTGAACTGCTTGCACGCGTGAAAGCTGTGTTACGAAGATCGCCGCATGGTGCAAAGATTTCCACAGGAAAGGTTTCGCTTGGCCTTCTCGAGATCGATTTTGATAATTACACCGCAACCAAAAAGAATAAATCCGTTTCAATGTCATCAAAAGAATTTGATATCCTCCGCTATCTTTGGCAGCATCAAAAAGATGTCATCAGCCGCGACGATTTGTTGACTCGAGTGTGGGGCTACGATGAATCGATCAGTTCACGAACCGTGGATAATTTTATCGTAAAACTCCGAAAACAGATTGAAACTGATCCTTCCAAACCGAAACATATTCTTACTATTCATAGTGTTGGTTATAAGCTCATTCCGTAGTAATTTGTGCAGGATCGTTGGTTTTCATGACAACTTTTTACAATTCTTGACCTCATCAAGACACATTTTATTCGTTGTCGGCGTAAATTATAATAAAAAAGAGCCGACTATGAAACAGATAGTAACACTTCTTCTACTCTTCACCGCAATCATCAAACCGCAATCAACCAGCTCAAAGCAGATTGTTGATCTTCGCGGTAATTGGAAATTCGAGATCGGCGATGATAAAAAATATGCTGAACCGAATTTTAACGATAAACAATGGGGTGAGATCTTTGTTCCCGCCGATTGGGAAAACGAAGGATATCCCGGCTATGATGGTTATGCATGGTATAGAAGAACATTCACCGTGCCTGCATCTGCGCAGAACAAAAATATCTACGCACATATTGGATATGTTGATGATGTCTGCGCTGTGTACATCAATGGGAACATCATAGGTGAAGGGGGAAGTTTTCCACCGGATTTTCAGACTGCGTATGAACAGGAACAACAATTTTTAATACCTGGAAAATTTTTACGATTCAACCAAGAGAATGTCATTGCGGTCCGTGTCTTTGACAGTCATTTGAACGGAGGTATCGTAAAAGGTAAAATTGGGATTTTTGAACATTCCGATCCGATGCAATTTGTTGTTCGGCTGCCCGATCAATGGAAATTTAAAAGAGGAGATAACGAAGAGTGGAAAAAACCGAACGTCGACGACAGTAAATGGCAAGAGTTGATCGTTCCTGCTCAATGGGATTTTCAAGGATACAGGAAGTATGACGGATTCGGATGGTATCGAGTAACGTTCGAAATTCCGGCGAACATTCAAAAAGAGGATCTTGTGTTGATGCTCGGAAAGATTGATGATGTTGATGAAGCATATTTAAACGGAGAAAGGATCGGGTATACCGGCAGGATCAAAAGTGACGGAACCGTTGGGAAAATCCGCGAAGAATATCAAGAGATACGAGCATATGATATTCCTGCTTCGTCAATTAAATTTGACAATAAAAATGTTCTTGCAGTAAGAGTCTTTGATGATATGTTGATTGGAGGAATCTATGAAGGTCCAATCGGGATAACAACGGAAAAAGAATATCGCAAATGGAATCGGAATAAGCCTCGGAAATATCAAAACGATGAAAATAATTTCGATCGATTTTTGCAAAAATTATTCGATGAATAGCGATGTGAAGTTTTCTGCCATTTGCTCGTTGACCCCATCAAAACAGCCCGAAGTCGGTATGATTCGGGTTTATTATTTTTACACTATTCATATTCTTCATCCCGATCATTTTTTTTGTATCTTTGCACAGTATAATTTTTTTCAATAGCAATCATTCTATGGCCAACCAAAAGTCTCTAAAAGCGTGGGTTGTCTCTGCCGACATGGGCTACGGGCATCAGCGCGCAGTATTTCCATTAAACTCCATCGCAGAAGAAGGATTGATCACTGTTGGCAAGAACGACAATTCTTCTCAAAAAGAAAAAAAGCAGTGGTCGCGATTATTAAATGTGTATGAAACATTCTCGCGTGCACGTGGAATACCATTGATCGGCAAACCGATCTTTGCAATGCTTGATACGATGATGCATATCCCTTCATTTTATCCGATTCGGAATCTTTCACACAGCACCTATCAAGTTGATCTTGTTGAACAGAATATCAAAAATGGGCTGTGCACAGGAATGCTTCAAAAAATCTCAACGAAACAGCTTCCGTTTATCACATCGTTCTACGCACCGGCAATTGCTGCAGATATCAAAGGATATGAACCAACGTATTGTGTCATCTGCGATGCCGACATTAATCGTGTATGGGTTGCAAAACAAGCGTGGGATAGTCGTATTAATTATTTTGCACCGTGCGGAAAAGCAGCACAGCGTTTAAAATCGTACGGCGTCCCGGAAGAGAGAATTTTCCTAACAGGTTTCCCCCTGCCGCTCGACTTGACCGGGAAAAATCTTTCCATTCTCAAACTTGATCTCGCTCAACGATTGTTCTATCTCGATCCACGAAACCGGTTCTGGACGATGCACAAAAAAAATGTGGAACATTTTCTTGGGAAGAAAAACTGCGTATTCAAGAACGAAAGAAAATTAACAATTACGTATGCTGTTGGTGGTGCGGGAGCTCAGAAAGAGATCGGAGCACGTATTGCACATAGTCTTCGGCATCGCCTTCACGGAAATGAGATCAAGATCAATCTTGTCGCCGGTATCCGGGCAGATGTCCGCGACTATTTTTTAGATGTGAAAAAAGAATTGAAAACAGAAAATATTTCGATCATCTATGAAAAAAATCTCAATGATTATTTCCAGCTTTTTAATAACACAATGCGAACAACAGATATCTTGTGGACAAAACCGAGTGAATTGTCATTCTATACCGGGCTGGGCATTCCAATTATTATGACACCGACGATCGGTTCACAGGAACGGTTCAATCAACAATGGCTGTTCGAAATTCATGCAGGAATGAAACAGGAAAATCCTGATTATACCGAACAGTGGCTGTACGATCTTTTAGAGAACGGCACTATTGCGGATATGGCGTGGTCAGGATTTTTAAAAGCGCGAAAACTTGGGACAGAAAAGATCTTTGAAATTCTGCGAAGCGGGACAATGACACGCAGTAATTCACCGTTAGAACGATAATGAGCGTGCAAAAACAAAAATATCTCTTCTGTTATTTACGCACCGGCGGCGGACATCTTGCGCCAGCGCGATCCGTTGCACAATTTCTTTCCCGGGAACACGGCGAATTAGTTGAACCAGTATTGGTGGATGGTCTTGTTGATGCGAAAAAATTTGCGAAGTATATTATTGAAGACGGTTACCGCATTCTTCAGGCAAGCGCAAAGTGGTACTATGAATTCTTGTACGCTACCAATAAATTCCTCCCAATCGGATATTTTAATGTCTTTGCTGCTAACTATTTCATTAAACCGTATATCAAAAAAAGAATTCAGGAAGAACAACCGTCAACGATCGTCATTTTTCATTTCTTTCTTATCATGCCGGTCTATCAGGTTCTAAAAGAGTTAGGATTGAACATCCCTATTGTTACCGTAGTGACCGATCCATATACTGCTCACCCGCTCTGGTTCCAGCGAAAACAGCAGCAGTTCATTCTGTTCAGTGAACGCTTGAAAAAACATTGCCTGAAAAGGGGAATTAGTGAAAAGAATCTGAATGTGTTCCCTTTTATTATTGATGAAAAATTCAGTTCACCCCTTTCATCAGAACAAGTTGCTGCCGTTCGGTCACGATTTGGTTTTGACCTAAATAAAAAGTTGATCCTCATTATCGGCGGCGGCGATGGAATCCCGCACGGAAAAACGATCCTGCATTATCTACTTTCAAATTCTCTGGATGCACAAATTGCAATTGTGTGTGGAAAGAATAAACAGTTGTACAATGAGGCAATGATCCTGAAGAAAGAATTTCCAGAGTTAATCGTATTTGGTTTCGTCGATTTTGTCTATGATTTATTGAACGCATCGGATATTGTCGTCACAAAGTGCGGCGCATCAACAATAATGGAAATCCTGATGATGAAAAAAATCCCTGTCATTATTGATTATCTTTGGGAACAAGAGCTTGGTAATATGGAATTTGTCCGCGACAATCAACTGGGAATTTTTGAACGGAATATTACAAAACTCCCAGGAATCATTAAAGAATTGATCTCAAACGAACATCAATACAAGAAATTTCAAAGCAATATTGAGCAAATGAAATTACGCAACGGTACAACAGAAGTCGGTAAATTTTTATTAACAGTGTAACCTTGCGAAGGTTTAGAACCTTCGCAAGGTTTTAAAATACTATGACCTTACTTGAAAAAAATCTCTACCAGCAAATCCATCCGGTGCGATTATTTACGGATTGGAGTTCCGGATTTTATGCGTGTTATTTATTCTGGAATCAATTAATGATCGAAGGACTCATCGTTGCATTCATTCCATCGCTGATTGTATCGTTGATCATTCTACGATTCACCGATCTCGAAAAACTAAAAAATTCCAAGTTTGGCAGATATTATAAGCGAACCTACAATAGGACAATCGACTTTACTCGTTTTGGCGGATTTGTTGTGATGGCTGCGGGGTCGTGGAATCAATCGCTGCAAATTGCCGGAATAGGACTGATTATTGTCATTGGAACATGGACTTACGGATTGTTTCAAACCAAATAAAAAACGCTATACAGATAGTAGAATGAATTAATTCTATGATATCAACAATACGAACCACTTCAGATAATCCCGATTTCATCGAACTGGTGAAATTGCTTGATGCTGATCTCGCAATCAGAGACGGTGATGATCATTCCTTTTACGCTCAATTCAATACGATTGACGCCATTAAGTATGCAGTTGTTGCGTATGAAGATGAACTGCCGTTGGGATGCGGCGCAATTAAAGAATATGATGCTGATACAATGGAGGTCAAACGGATGTACGTTCTTCCCGAGAGCAGAAACAGAGGAATTGCCGGTACGATACTTTCTGATTTGGAGCAATGGGCAAATGAGTTATCATACAAAAAATGCATATTAGAGACGGGGAAAAAACAACCGGAGGCAATTGCGCTGTACATAAAGCACGGTTATAGAGTGATCCCAAATTATGGACAATACGCCGGAGTTGAAAACAGTCTGTGCTTTGACAAAGCACTATAACAAAAAAGCCAATCAGTAGTGATTGGCTTTTTTGTTTGTTGCAGAGTCTTTGTTTTCTCCTTACATTTTTATAATGACACCATCCAGCAAACCGGCTGCCATTTTACGGTGAACACCAGAAGATAAAAATGGGTTTATAATAGAAGCTATGAAGAACACCATAAAAAATAAAACATTAACAGACTTAGCAGAACTTATTTCAAAATATAAGTCAGAAATAATTCAACAAAATAAAACTGATCTTGGTAATGCTAACGAACTAGACCAAACGTTAATTGATCGATTAAAAGTTGACGGAAAAAAAGTTGATGGTATGATTGCTTCGATCAACGAAGTAATACATTTTGATGACCCGGAAGGAAAAATACTATATCAATACGATCATCCGAACGGAATGAGGATTGAAAATAGGACGGTTCCGTTTGGCCGAATTTTGATCATCTATGAATCACGGCCGGATGTAACAATAGAAGCGGCGATCAATGCATTCAAAGCGGGGAACAAAATTTATTTAAAAGGAGGAAAAGAATCTAAAAACACCAATATGTTTTTAGCAACATTGTGGGCGCAAGCATTGCAAATGAATAATTTACCATTAGATAGTGTAACCTATTTAGATATCGGCAGAGAAGAACTTCAAACGTTGTTAAATGAGAATCCTTACAGACTCGATTTAATCGTTCCGCGCGGCGGTGAAGAGTTGATCAATTACATCAAACAAAATACATCGATTCCTCTTATTGTTAGCGGAAGAGGAAATAACTTTGTGTATGTGCATACCGATGCTGATTTTGCAATGGCTCAAAGCATCATCATGAACGGTAAAAGCAGATTAAGTGTGTGCAATGCAATAGACAAAGTATTATTTAACAGTACAACAGAAAATTTAAATGATAAAATTGAACAGATCCTTTTACAAGCAACAGCAATGAACCTTGAAGTCTATGGCGATGGGGATATCTTTACTTCGTTTAGCACGATCAAACCGATGAAAGATCATCGGATGTATGAAGAGGAATTCCTTTCACCCAAAATATTATTCGGAGTTGTTGAAACAGTTGATAACGCAATATATATCATCAATAAATATTCAGGCAAGCATTCGGCAGTCATTGTAACCGAAGATAAATTAGCAGCAGTACAATTCCAGAATGAAGTGGATTGTGCGGCAGTGTATCACAATGCCTCTTCCCGATTTACCGATGGCGGTCAGTTCGGGTTTGGAGCAGAGATCGCTATCAGCACGCAAAAACTACATTTTAGAGGTCCTGTCGGTTTAACACAACTCGTAACCAATAAATGGTTTATTTCCGGAAATGGACAAATACGAAAGTAGTATGAAAAGCAAAATAGTTGTTAAGATCGGTACATCAACCCTTACCGCCGGAACGAAGAAAATTTCCAGAGGAAAAATAGAAGATATTGCACGACAGATAGAAAAATTAAAAGAGAAATGTGATATTGTACTGGTTTCATCGGGTGCTATTGCTACCGCTCGACAATTTGTAAACGTTGATGGCTGGGACAATATTGTTCAATCAAAACAAGCATTATCGGCAATTGGTCAGCCAAAATTAATGCAGATCTACAGCGAAGTGTTTGGTGATTTCGATCTTAAAATTGCACAGTGTTTAATGACGTACCGGGATTTCGAAAATGAGGTATCTCGAACGAATACGTCCAATACGATCAGCGAATTATTAGCACACAATTATGTACCAATTATCAATGAAAATGACACGGTTGCGGTTGAAGAATTGATATTAGGAGATAACGACAAATTATCCGCAATGGT